>NZ_JAKRGI010000017.1:0-98973 GCF_022347625.1 Vibrio sp. Of14-4
TCGACTTTGAATGCCCCTAAAAACCCAGAGACTTCAAAGCTAAACTCAATATCATTCGCCATACAGCTTCACTCTTGTGATCACAGTAATTGTGGATAACTAATCCACATACATATTAAATGTCTGAACTGTAACAAGTTATATTGAAATCATCACTGTGCAAAAACAGGGGATAAAAACCAAAAAGCACCCACTAATTCACTAATGGATTAGTGCAAATACCTAAAGAGGCATTTAAAGGAACCATAAGACTAGTGAAAACGACAGTTTTTACTGACAGAAGATAATTGTGGTTTTGTGATGGGGTTTGCAGTGCGGAGGTGGGCGGCTTTGTATCTCAGTCGTGGTTTTGCCCCGAAGTGTATATGGAATCCACGTATTTACAAAGCGACGAACCATAAAAGTTAAGATGCGGTCGTATATTCGGTTTCTGTTGGGGGAGCTACCCCCTAACCTTTGATGTTTGCGCACCTACTGACCTATTCAGTTAGGCAGTTTTTGAAAACATTACACTTCGGTCAGGTTCTCAGTAGGTTGGTCTTACCTATTATGCATCATCATTTTGTAAAACTTGGTACTGCGTTAAACTTAAACTGTTGCTGGTATTGATTGATATTTTGTCTCATAGCGAAGCATTGACCACGCGGTTCTAACCGTCTTATTTGCTAATGCAATACAGGCTCGTTTAAAGCCAATCCTCTTGACCAGTTCAATTAACCAAGCCTGTTTCTGGGTAGTAGGAATTTCAGGAAGTCTAGCAAGATAGGACATCGCACCTAAGTAGAGTAATGAGCGTAGATCCTTTACTCCACCAGTTTTGTTAATCCCAAGCATTATAGTTTTACCACCAGAGCTATGTTGTTTTGGAGTTAAGCCAACGAACGCTGAGGCTTGCCGACCATTTTTAAACTGATCGCCATTGCCTAATGTGACATACAGCATTGACGCTGTTGTTTCAGCTATCCCTTCTAACTCCATTAATCTACGACATGGTTCAATCTGTCGAGTAAGAGCGTTTTTGGTTTTTTCTAACTGCTTCAACTCTGATTTTAGATTGAGGTATTGTTGCCACATCATTGTAATCGTTGTAGCCAATGGTGCTGGCATTTCGGACTGTCCATCAAGGACCGAGGTAACTGATTTTTTTAGACCGATTTCTCCTTTAGCATTAACAACACCATACTCAAGAATGATCGCACGAATATGCTGGCCTATGGAAACCATAGAACGAGTTAATAACTGACGACTTGTTTCAAGAGAATGAAGTCCTTGCTGGTCAATTGTTTTGGGCTTACTGTACTTAAGACCAATTTGTAGTGCGGCATTCGCTACAGCTAACGCATCATTCGCGTCAGTTTTATGACCTTCAAGATAGCCTTTGACTTTCTTTGGGTTAATGATTCGTACATCGTGACTAAACCGTTCAGCGAAACGTCCCCAATAATGGCAGCTAGCACATCCTTCAACAGCCACAATAGAAGGCTTAGCCGTTGCCAAAAATTCTTTAAGTTTTTGCCTGCTCATAGCTTTGTTACTCAGTAGTTCTCCATGGATACTGATATGACAAACTTGAAAGACACTTTTCGCTAGGTCTATACCGATCACGTTACTATTTAGCATGCTGGAAGCCTCATTATTGAACACCTTGGCTAAAGTGTAGTTAGCCGAGGAGAGAGTGGATTCCATACATCAGTTACGACCCACATATGAACTTGGGAAACTCGAAGGGAAAGACTTTAGCTTTTCTAACGCTCAGATACGACAAGAGCCACTAAATAGTGGCTCTATTACGCGCTACCTGCGGTCAATACTCTATGAGCGGAAGAGAACAGGGCTATTGAAAGGCGGAGGTCTTTGGCTATCGCGGCGCGGCCTGCGACTCATCAGAGTAGACATCAATGTACTGAAAAAGTCCCGCTGTCATTGATAGAACCTAGTCTATCCTTAAACTCAACAACAAAGCAACCAGAGCTTAAATCTACCTCTACATGCTCGCTAACGGGTTCGCGTAATTCGGTAAGTCTTGATGCTTCCTTCAGCCTTAGCCTTCAGGTAAGCAGCTTTAATTGCTTTCATGCTTTCAATTTTCGCACTTCGAGCTTTCGAAATTTGCTTTATTGGCTTCATAGGTGTGCCTTTACTTTCTGACCACTGTTCCAAACAAACCATACTGCAAGTACCGATGGTTTAGCAAATCATCCTGAGTCAAAATCATCCTGAGTCGAGCTAACTCGCCTATGCCCCAAAATCACTTAGATTAAATACTCTACTTAGGTCAGAGGGCGTGCGTTTACACTACTAAAACTTATTCGATTGAGTTGGTAACTGCTCACTCCCGTCATTAGGCTACATCTTGCAGTCTAATCTCCCTTCATGTGTCATAAATTATTGATTATCAGTTGAGTTAATATAAAAATGACTGCATTGTCGATGGATGAAAAACGACAATTCGTCTTCTAATAAGCGTTAGCTGTTTGGAGAAAAACGAAGCTATGGTGAATCAAGAAGTTGATACTACAGGCTGTGGAATTGCGACTTTTGCGAATGCTTGTTCAATAAGTTCCTTTGAGCGTGCTCGAGACTGGATGTTAGATAGAGGTTTTTGTAAACAAAATGAGTTTGTCACAATTCGTCAAATGAAATCTGCTTTGGAACTGTGGACAGGTAAAATAATTACACTGCATAACTCGATTTCAAACGTATCAGATGAAGCTGTTCTATTTGTCGAGTATGAGAAAGGAACAAGTTATAGGCACTGGGTTTACTACAATAACGGGATCTACTTTGATCCTTTGCCACGGTATTCACAAGGCGTAAGTACTATTTCGTACAAAGTTACGAGGTTGCTAAACATACACAGCTAACAAACGTTCAAGGAATCAACATACTTTGTTTTAATCTGCAAGTACTCTTTTAGATCATCAAGTCTAACAAGGTTCTGCCCCAGCCTGTGCTTCATGTTGGAGTTTGAGTAAAGAGCATTCGGTAGATTCGATATACAAAAATTAACGCGTGGCAAAAGGCAATGACCTGACCCTATTATATTCTAATTGCTGCGGGTGTTGCATTACTTAAGGATAGATAGAACGGTGAATGAAATTGAGGTAATAAGAACACATCCATTGGCTGAATTACCTTTTGATCAGGCTATATCAGTATATCCATTGGTTGTTGAGCTGAAGGATATGGCAGTTCAAGAATTGAACCGCAAGATACATGAATCAGTTCCCGAAGCCGCTAATTTGATTATTCAAGGACTAGACTTTACAGCTAAAAGAAATGCAATTGTCTTCGAGATTAGTAAAGACGGTAAGAAGATGCTTGATTCGGGGAAGGCAATTCTCTCATTTGATAAATCAGGGAAATTATTGCCTCACATTAAAAGTTCAGAAACTGGAAAAATCATTGAGCAGTTTCGTGGAGCAAAATTTCCTTTGGCATCAAAGCTAGCTTCATTGAGCACTATCATAGTCAGTGCCGCACACATTGTATCAGGCGCTGATATATCAAGGAAGCTAGATAGAATTCAAGAAGGCGTTTCATTCCTTGTGGCTGCAAGAAAAATTGACCAAATGGCAGACCTTCGAAGCATATATGAAAATATTCGTGAGCTTTTGTCATTAGAAAAGACTCGTGAAGTGGAAAGGGACCTTAAAAAAGAAATTCGGCATTTGTCAAAGTTGAGGTATACTTGGGTTGGTGAAGTAGAGTACCACTTAAATCAGTTATCTTATGAAGATTCTTATGAATCCAAAAACTGGTTACAAAAGCTCTTTAGCCGAAAAAAAACTGTTGATGATAAAATTTCTACTAAGTTAACGCCGTTTACAGCAGAACTTCAACTTATAGATTTCACGATAGTTCTGGAGCTTCTTATTTATGAATACTGCGGTTTATCTAATCATCTCACTGAAGTAAGAATGGAAGATGAGGTCAAAAATATTGAGAAAATAAGAGACCTTCTGCTTGATAAAGCATCACTTTTGACAGAAGACAGTGTTGATGTCGATATTGTGGTACAAGGGTTTGATGATTTAATCAAGAAATTTGAATGTTTTGTAGGCGATTTTCAGCCTCATATAGATATTGATACCGATGATATTAAGCGTTTGGCTAAAAAGAAAAATATAGGAAGAAATGATGTTTGCCCTTGTGGAAGCTTTGCCAAGTACAAAAACTGCTGTCTGAATTAAGAAATGCTAACAAGGTAGTGTTTAGAAATCTGGCACGATTATTCCCCAAAGTGTCTTAGACCTTTTACTAATTCGCATCTTGTTCATGAGCTTTGTCCTACTAAAAGTTATCCATTCTTCTAATGCTGTTCGCTGTCAGCGTCCGTAACGTATTTCGAGGATAAACTCGACGTTTCTATTAGATTTTACGTTACTTAAGAGTCCATAAATCAGGACTAACCTTATGAAAATATCAACCTTATATTTTGTAATCAGCCTGTGCTGTTATCATACCAGTGTAGAAAAATTATAACTTCAAGGAAAACACTCTATGCGGCTATCACTTCCTGAAATTCAGATTCTCCCAAACCAAGGCTTTACTCAACATGATATTTTCCATAGGAAAAACTACGGTAGTCAACTAACAAATTTTATTTTAAATGCCAATGAAAACTTAGTATTTGCACTTGATTCAAACTGGGGAGCGGGAAAATCAACTTTTATTAAAATGTGGCATTCATATAACAATACACACAGCCCTCGACTTAAAACTATTTATTTTGATGCATTTGAAAATGACTATCAACATGACCCGTTTCTAGCATTAGCTTCAGAGGTGTATGATATCTTTGAAGAAGAAGATGAAGTAAATAAGCAGAAGTTTAAGGATAAAGCTTCAAATGTATGTAAAGCCTTTGGCCGCGGACTGATTAAGACTGGTGTTAAAGTTGCCACCGCAGGAGCTATTGATGGATCGACTTTTGACGTAGCTGAAAGGGAGCTGTCAACACTAGTATCAGATCAGATGGATAGTATTATAGCAGATAAGTTTGAAAGCTCGAAAGTTGACAAAAAGGCACTAAAAGAGTTCAGGACATATTTAAAAAAAATCGTAGAAGAACAGACTGACAATAATAATCTTGTGTTTATTATTGACGAACTTGATCGCTGTAGACCCGATTTTGCTTTAGAAATACTTGAAAAAATCAAGCACTTATTTTCAGTACCAGGTTTGACATTCATACTTGTTATGAACCGTGAACAGTTGCAAGAATCTGTTAAGTCTCGGTATGGAAATGGAATCAATGCTTCATTATATTTGCAAAAATTTATTAATGTTTGGTTGTCACTGCCGAAGTCTGAATCTACTAACAATCACGACTCTGTTACCTTTCTCAATCATGCGATAGAAAAGCTTGGTTCTAATTTATTACACCATAATCAGACGACAATACGAATGTTTTCAACATTGATTTGTCGAAACTCTATATCTTTTCGTGAAATCGAACGTATGTTGACTTATATTGCAGTGATGGAAAATACACAAACCTCAGGCAGTACATGGGAAGCAAATGAACAACTTGTCATAGCATGTGTATGTTACTTAAAAGTTTCCGATTCAATGTTGCTAAAACGGATATTAAACAAGTCAGTATCACCTACTGACGTAGCGAACTCTATAAAAGTCTCTCCAACAGATCACGACAGAGCATCACAAGCTTTAGCCAATGTTATTGCTGGCTGCTTATGTTCAGAAGATGAGTTAGAGGCAATGCTAGCTAACAAAGAAGTACAGCCAGACTCATGGGGTAATTTTAATCAAGACATGTTTTCAAATATATGCACAACATTAGATAGCTTTGCTGTGAGCTGATTGTAATGGATAAGGGAATTAGGATAGCTACATGTCGGCTTGTCGTATAGCTGCAATACTAGAAGTAATCCGTTATATTCTAATTTAGTAATGTAGCTGACAAGCTGTCCATAAATGGGGCTAACTTAGTATGATATTTGTGTGATCACCAAGCGATTCTGTCGTACCTTAATTACCAAGCGTCAGGATCAAACTTGCCTTGGTCTCTGCCTACGACCTTCTCTTCAATATGTAGTTCAAGGTTAAGAGAAGACAGTAGGCGCATTAAACTCTCGATGCTTGACGAAGCTGGGTCTCGTTCCAGTTTTGACACTGTAGTTTGTTTCAAACCCACAATGTCACCAACTAAAGTTTGATTGCGTTTTTGAGTTCGACGCACATCTCTTAGGTATATTCCCAACTGTTTGGGACTTGTAATCAACATCATATTCTCCATAACATTTTTAACCCCTTGGAGGGATAATACTACATTTATCCCTCCAAGGGGTTAAGTTTATTGATTTATACAATGCCTGAAATCACAACCATCGTTCTTTAGTTATCTTTGTCTAAAAATTTTATCGAGTTATCTGCTTGATTCACTTGCTAAGTTAAGCTGTTTTTGTATACTAAATGTGATTCACAATTGTCAACGCGACATTTGATTGATAATCGAAGGAAGCTAATAAACTCAAGAGCTTGATAAATATAGGTTTTCAAAGAGATAGGGTTCAAATCCCTATCTCTCCGCCACATTCTAAGCCCTAGTCGAAAGACTGGGGCTTTTTTTCTATTCTCAAATTCTCCGCGATTACTGAACGTATTGAAACTATTCTTATCCTCTCTCCTAAAAATCATTTGTCAGGACTTAGAAAATCATTCAAATTCAGCATTTTATAAATAAGTATAGATTTACAGGAATTTTCATAATTAATCTCATGACATCAATATACGCGTAAAGATAATTGCAATTATAGACAAATGACTTATCAGAAATATATCTATGAATGTGTTCACCAAAGCTAACCATATTATCCAAGTAAGAAATGGAAACCTTGATAAAGCCTCGTCATCTTATGCACTTAAGAAAGGAAAGACAGATCTTGCGAAAGAAATTATCCGTGTTAAACACGTTCGCGATGATGAAAAGCTGAAGACGCTTCAAGAAAAAAAGAGCCAACTTTTATCCGACTCACCACAGAGCAATGCGACAAAGATTCGCCTAATCGACAAGTCAATCGAAAAGACGCAGGATAAAATTAACAAAAGAGAGCACCGATTAAACCAATATGACCTCTCTGGTGTATCAAAAATCGGTACCGCTTCAAAAGCTGTTCCTTCATCTATACCCGAGACCACCTCTAAATCAGAGTCGTTTGATAAGTCTAACTGTGTCTTCCTCGGCAAAGGTAGTCGCGGTAACGTGTATCGCGATGGTAGTAATGTGATCAAAGAGGTTACTGGGGCGTCTAAAGCTCAAATAGATCACGAGCTCAACACATGTAACCAATGGCACAAGAAAAGTGAAAGCTCTTATTCTGAGGCCCACTTGCTTGGAGAACATCATCTGAAAATGCCGTTTAAAGAAGGTAAATCACCAACAAATGATCAAGTAAAAGCTGCCATCTCCGACATGCACAGCAAAGGATTTATGATAGGCGATGCCAAAAGCAATAATTTTGTTGTCGATGAACAAGGTACCGTCCATCCGATCGATTTTGGACTAGTATTCCAACGTTCAGATATTGAAAATATGAGTAGTGATATTGCTGCTGAGATTGTGGGTGATTACGTAAAAGGCGGGTACAGACTTATTCCTAATGAGCTTAAAGACGAATACTCACGTTGCATCAGAGACTTAGACTCAAAGTGCAAAGTACTTGGAAAGATAAATGTCAGAGACCAAAGTAGAGCTGGCTTACTAAACTTTAGTAAACGTGCATAGCTCCATGTAAGCCCTAGCCTTCGACTAGGGCTTTTTTATCATCTACATTAGCGCAAGATCACTCTGGCCAACTGCTGAGCACCTCAGCTTCATATTTTGCTATCATGGCGTCCAGCTCACCGCTGTCTCTTAGCTCAATAATTTTTTTGTTAATGATCGGAACCAGTTCAGCATGATCTTTGTGGATATAATGATAGAGTCCGAGCTGAGCAAGAGAAGGGCCAACTTGCTCCATCTTATTCTCACCTAATTGTTTAACAAGTATGCTGCCAAGTAGAGGGTTTGTTAGTGCAATTTGCGCTTGCCCACTAGACACAGATTGAATCATAGCCTCTGGGCTATCAACAATTTCAATACTGCTCTTTTTCATGTCTCGAGTTATTCCAGCGGTATGCTTAACCCCTCGAATAATAACCACTTTATACTGGCTTAACTCTTCTTTATTATTTACCTTTATTCCACTGTTGCTAAGAGCGTACCCTACCGTTTTAAGAGAGTAATAGGCGGTTGGAACACGAATAACATTGGGTGTTTGATCGCCGTATTCCCAGATCCGAGCAACTTCACCGGCCACCTTGCCTGAATTGGCAGCGCTTTGAGCTCTCAATCCAGGTAAAGGCGTCACCTCTATGTAATAACCAAGTTGACCATAGATTTGAGTTATGATTTTGGTGCTAATCGTTTGTTCAGGAAGGTTTGCTATTGAAGCAAAGATGTATTCCTCTGCGCTTGAACTAGATAAATAGCTTATCAGCCCAACTGCCACTAAAAATAGTTTCTTTATAAGGTCCATGTGCTATCACTTTGATTCCCTCAATAGACAAGTAATAGTAGATGAACTAACTGGTGGTCAAACTTATGTAACTAGTATGAAAAGAAAACACTCTTGAGTCTAAACAATTGATGATTGCGATGCACCATCAGTTCGTACTTGTAAAATGAATTACAAGGTAGGGATCTTATCAAGGTACTGCATTGTTTAATAAAAAATGGCTCATTATGGGTTACGTATTGAAGTTTGAGAAGAAAAAATACACTCCATAAAAGTAGCGACAACCAAATCGCCCGAGTCATCCTAACCATATCCGTCCATACACTCACCAAGGGAGCTGTTTGTAGCAATATTAAGTAGTTAGGATATACGCTATTTAACTCTCTTGCGTACCAACATCAGCCAATCTCTACCGCCTATATCGGGTGAGGTCAATCAATGTGATTTGGTTAAGAAACGTTGTGTATTGAACTGATAATTAAGCAGTATTTGATCACAAAATAATAATCTAATGGATAATTTCTGGGCATCTTTATACAGACTCCCTGACGAAAGATGCCAAGAGTTTAATGTCCTATAGATAAAGCACAGAAAGCGAGTGAATTTTATTAACCATATACTCTTTGCTCTGCTTATAACCCACTTGGCTTTCACTGCTTGCGCGCAGTCATTATAAATCACACTTACTTTAGTCCTTGTTGGTATGTTTTGGACTTGCTCTTTCGTGCACTAGTATTTTAAATCGGAAATGCCCCATTCTGTGTTGTGTGGTGAAGTTTTAGCAAAAATAATCGGGTAGATTTGATATAGAAAAACTAATGGGTAGCAAGAAGCAAGACTTGACCCCAGAAGTGTATACAGAAGTGTACGAATTCCATCAGGGCCAGATGTTATAGTACTTCACCCCAAGGCCGGATATATGGAAGCATATCTTTCTGTCATACGAGCATTTTGTCTTGCAATACGAGGCGGACCATATATGACCCCATTATATTCTTCTCTAATTACTTTCTGCTTGAGTCTTGAGCCGTATACTGGTGTTGCTAGCCGTTTTTCTATGATTTACTGCTCTATAATACAAAGTAAGAAAACTAACGGTTTTCATATCGACCATATAAACAACAGAGGTCACGTACCAAGATTAGAAATAATGCCTATAAGTATTGAACTAATACTTAATCCAGATTACCTAGAAAAGTTATATCGAGATCATGGGCTAAAATTAAATAAGGCTTTAGACCCAGAGTTGAACTACGAAATACAAAGTAAATATCTATTAAAAATCACACTTAGCTAAAAATAGGCAATCCGAAAAACTTAATAAAATTTAATATTTTTGAGTTAGTTAATATATGTGTTATAATTAAAAACCTGATTACTAGGTATTAGTTTAATAATAAAATCAACCTCTAAGTTACTTAGGTTTATTAATAAAGTCATATTATGAATAAATATTATAAAGCTCTATTAACAATAGTAGTTTTCCCACTATCAACACTAATAGCCAGTTGTGCGTCATATAAAATGGAAAGTGACGTCATCGATGTTAGGAGTAGTAACACCAGCAGTAAATCATACTCTTCTTGCGGAATTTACGAATCGTCAGACCCAGTTAGATTAGAGCTAAACAACCTCATCAATGCAGGTCCAAAAAACCAGTCTGCGATTGAAAACTTTGATACATCCTTAATTACAGATATGGCTTGCTTGTTCTATGAGGCAGATATTGCTGGCTACAATCTTTCTGGATGGGATGTGAGTAATGTCATTAGCATGGCGAATATGTTCCAATCTTCGAATTTTGATGGTGATATTTCCAATTGGGATACCCGTGCGGTGACTGATATGAGCTATATGTTCGCTTATGCAAAATCCTTCAATGGAGTGCTTTCCAATTGGGATACCCGTGCTGTAACCTACATGGCAAATATGTTCTCCAATGCAGAATCTTTCAACCAAGACCTTTCAAGCTGGAATACCCATGCTGTGACTGATATGAGTGCTATGTTCACTTCTGCAATATCCTTCAACCAAGACCTTTCAAGTTGGAATACTCATGCTGTGACTGATATGAGTGCTATGTTCGCTTCTGCAATATCCTTCAACCAAGACCTTTCAAGTTGGGATACTCGTGCTGTTAGTAATATGAAATATATGTTCGCCTTTACGAAATCTTTCAACCAAGACCTTTCAAGTTGGGATACCCGTAATGTGACTGATATGAGTTATATGTTCTCCAGTGCGGAATCTTTCAACCAAGACCTTTCAAGTTGGGATACCCGTACCGTGACTAATATGAGTTATATGTTCGACGGTGCAGGATCTTTCAACCAAGATCTTTCGAGTTGGGATACTCGTAATGTGACTGATATGAGTGGTATGTTCACTAATGCAAAATCCTTCAACCAAGACCTTTCGAATTGGGATACTCGTGCTGTGACTGATATGAGTGGTATGTTCACTAATGCAAAATCCTTCAACCAAGACCTTTCGAATTGGGATACTCGTGCTGTGACTGATATGAGTTATATGTTCTTCAATGCAAAATCTTTCAACCAAGATCTTTCGAGTTGGAGCGTTAGCAATGTTATGAATCATAGAGATTTTGCAAAAGGGACGTTATTTGAACAAGAAACATGGAAGCATCCTTTGTTTTAATGGGTTAACGTAATTGTAATGGGTGGAAGATCAATAGACATTGATCTTCCGAAAGTTCTCGGGGCCAGGTCTTTCCTTTTG
This sequence comes from Vibrio sp. Of14-4, assembly GCF_022347625.1. Classification (NCBI taxonomy): domain Bacteria; kingdom Pseudomonadati; phylum Pseudomonadota; class Gammaproteobacteria; order Vibrionales; family Vibrionaceae; genus Vibrio; species Vibrio sp. Of14-4. The sequence goes on from NZ_JAKRGI010000017.1 coordinate 11,262, forward strand.
CCCTAGCCAAGTTTATCCGAATACCCAGCATGCATAAGAAATTGTAATGTTGAGAGTTCCAGTTTCTGTTTCAATCAGAGAACAGAACACCACCACCCTGACTTTTAGAGGAGGCCAGATTACAAATAATTAACCTCTTCTTTCTCACCCTGAACATAACTGCCTAGGTGGGTAGAAAATTCTTGGTTGTCGATAAGTTCGAGTAGCTTGCGGGCAAGTTCTTTGGGGTATATGCACTTTTCGGCTAGTTCAGATAAAGGCACCCACTCTACTTTTTGGATGTAATGCTCATCGTTGAGTCCAACAAGGTTGTTAAGGTGGGGCTCGCCGCGATGACTTGTCACATGGTAAAACAGCTCACAGTGGTAGCGGTTTTTCTCGGTTTCTAAAAACTCGCGCACGCAAACAAGATCGCCCACTTCAATCTCGAGGCCGGCTTCTTCTTTAAACTCTCTGACTAAACATGCTTTCGAGCTTTTATCCCCCTCTTCTAAGCCACCACCGGGTGGCACCCAATATTCACCTGTGAAGTCTTTGACTTTTAAAAGCAATATCGAGTGCTGATGGATAAGAATGCCTGCCGCTCTAATTCTTTGTTTCATGACTTTTCTTCGCTCTTCGCATAAACCTCAAAGGCGGCATTCAATAACTGCATATGAATGGGCACCAATTCACTGTGATCGCTCCGGTAGCCACCACCGACCACACAGGCTATTGGTAGCGCGCGTTGTTTTGCCATCTCAAACATGCGTTTATCGCGGGCAAAAATCGCTTGCGTGCTGATGTTAAAATAGCCTAGTTCATCTTCTTGATGGATATCCACACCTGCGTCATACAAAATCAAATCCGGTTGATGAAGATTAATCGCCATTTCCACCACCGACTCAAACGTGCTGAGAAATTCTCGGTCGCTGGTCTCTTTTGGCAGAGCAATGTCCATATCTGAGTCTGGCTTTCTGGCCGGAAAGTTTTTATCACAATGGAAAGAAAGGGTAACAATCGCTTGGTTGTCTTGGCATAAAGTCGCGGTTCCATCGCCATGGTGAACATCACTGTCAACGATGAGCACCTTATCGATACCCTCTTGGCGCAGTGCTCGTTTGGCAGCCAACACCAAATCATTCAGCAAACAAAAGCCGCTGCCATAATCATAATGTGCGTGGTGATAACCGCCACTAAGATGGATAGCAATACCTTTTTCTATGGCAAGTTCTGCACTCAAGCAGGTTCCACCAGCGGAGGTGAGCGTGCGCTCAATCAAGCTCTCACTCCAAGGAAAGCCAATTCGTCGCATGGGCGAAACCGCTAACGTTCCAGAAAAAAGCTGCTCTATGTATTGCTTGCAGTGAGTTTGCTCAACTTCCTCTCTTAACAACGGCTCGGGCTGATGGTAGCAAAACCCTGTTTGCCACTGGCTATCGCTTTGGCGCTTGGTTTCGATTTTTTGATAGAGGAGCCGATATTTGTGGATCGGATACCTGTGCCCATCAGGCAAAGGGAGCTTGGAGTAAATTGGGTGATAGACTAGTGGAATCATTAGGTTTTGTTGACCTTTTTGAGCGACTATCTGCGCATATTTTGATGCTTGGCATGGTAACAAGTTGTCGCCCAATTGCAAAACATGCTTAAATTGATTTGCTTAGAGCAAGACGTCTTTTTTCTTGATTACCCTTCCCTAACTAATAAGGATTACCCATGACTACAGTGGTTATTACTGGCGCGAACAGAGGTATAGGCTTGAGCTTGGTTAAGCATTACCTTGCCAAAAACTATCAAGTGCATGCAACGTATCGCTCGCAAAGTCATGCCAGTGAACTGTTTAAGCTCGAAAGTCCAAACTTGCATTGCCATCAGCTCGATGTCACTAACTACGCCCGTTATGAAACCCTATCAAGCCAGCTTCCTGAGATAGATATTTTGATCAACAACGCAGGATATTATGGACCCAAAGGCTATGTATTTGGTGAAACGGATATTGAAGAATGGCGTAAGGTAATGGAAATCAATACCATAGCGCCAATGAAATTGGTTGAAGCTCTTTACCCTAACCTTGAGAGAGGCTCGCTGAAAAAGATCGCCTGCATCTCTTCAAAAATGGGTAGCATGGGTGACAATACATCTGGCGGAGCCTATATCTACCGCTCTTCAAAGGCCGCGCTCAACTCTGTCGTGAAAAGCTTGAGTAACGATCTCGCCAGCCAAGGCTTTACCGTTTTGGCGCTCCATCCTGGCTGGGTACTCACAGACATGGGCGGGCCGAACGCCATGATCACTACAGAGACTTCAGCCATGGGCTTAATTGAGGTTATTGAGTCTGCAACCGCCGACAACTCGGGTGAGTTTATTAACTTCGATGGCTCGCCATTACCTTGGTAACTGATACTTTGACAACTGATACCTTAATAATAATGAATTAGCTTGCGACGCGCTTTTTACCGCTGTACTTAGCGCGCCCGCCACGTTTGCGTTTATAGGCAGGCTTTTCCACTTTCGGTAAATGGCGCAGCGATTCAGGAACAGGTTGTGACTTTATTTGCTGCATCAAACCATCAATCTTGCCTTGAAGCGCCGACATAAAGGGCTGATACGCTTGATTTCTCTCCGCCATTCCCTGCAATTGGTGCTCCCAGTGGGCGGTCATGTCAGGATAGGTTGATTCAGCAGGCAGAGCATGAATAAGGCCTCGCCCGGCTGGCGAGCTTAAAATGGTTTTGCCTTGTCTTTTAAGAAGCTGGCGCTTAAACAAGGTATCGAGGATCCCTGCGCGAGTCGCTTCAGTGCCAAGACCATCGGTCTCTTTTAAGATCTTTTTTAACTCTTTGTCAGAGACAAAACGCGCAATACCTGTCATGGCTTGCAACAAACTAGCTTCCGTAAAATGTTTGGGAGGCTCAGTTTTACGATCTTTGATTTCCCCTTCCCGGCAAGTTAGCACACTGCCTTTAGGTAAAGGAGGAACGGTATCTACCCCTGTGTCTTCTTCATCGGTTTTACCAAGTAGCGCTTTCCACCCCGCAGAAACCAGTTGGCGCCCCTTGGCAACAAACTCACCACCAGCAATATCAAACACCAGTTTAGCTTCGGCATACACAGCCGCAGGATAGAACTGCATTAAATATTGACGCGCAATTTGCTGATAGACTTTCATCTCATTGGCTGATAACGCATTGACTGACGCTTTTTTGGGCGTGGGAATAATAGCGTGGTGAGCATCGACCTTTTTATCATTCCAAGCTTTGGATTTAAGCGTTAAGTCGGCTTGAGAGACGGCCGAATTAAGCTCTTTGGCATTATTGCTAATGGCACCACACACACTGCTTGCCTCAGCATAATGCCCTTTGGGCAGGTAACGACAGTCAGAACGTGGGTAGGTGATCAGCTTGTGTTTTTCGTACAAGGACTGACAAGTGTCAAGAACTTGCTGGGCACTCATGCCAAAGCGTTTCGCTGCATCGATTTGTAGCGCAGACAACGAATACGGCAGCGGTGCGAACTGCTTGGTTTGTTTTTGCTCTGATTCAACCACCTTCGCCGCTTGATTGGCGATTCGGCTTGCAACATTCTCTACCAGCTTTCGATTGAGTACTCTGCCCTCTTCGTCTTGCCAAGGGCGGCAAGCCTCACTGGGTTTCCAGCGAGCACGGATATCAAATTGACGCGCGCCCTCTTGATAAGGGATCAGCGCATCAAGCGTAAAATAATCTCGAGGAACAAAGTTTTCTATTTCTTCATCGCGGCGCACCACCAAGCCAAGCACTGGCGTTTGTACTCGCCCAACCGAGAGAACGCCTTGATAGCCTGCTTGCTGGCCAAGCAAAGTATAAGCTCGTGACATATTCATGCCATACAGCCAGTCAGCACGAGAGCGCGCCAACGCTGAAATAGAAAGAGGAATAAACTCCTGATTACTGCGCATTTGATTTAAGGCGCGTTTTACGGCGGGAAGGTTGAGATCACTGATCAAAAGTCGCTGCGCGCTGGTTTGCTTGGCTTTCGCCACTTTACAGTAATCTAATACTTCATCGACTAGCAGCTGCCCTTCACGATCGGGATCGCCTGCATGGATGATTTCTGTGCAGGTTTTGAGCAGCTTTTTTACCACGGTTAATTGCTTGCTGGCTGATTTTCTTGGTCTAAGCTGCCACTGCTGCGGCACTATGGGCAAATCTGCCATGTTCCACTTTTTGTATCTATCATCGTAGGCATCAGGCTCTACTTGCTCAAGCAAATGGCCAATGCACCAGGTCACCACATCGCCATTACCACAACGAATAAAACCTTGGTCTTTTTTCTGTGGATTAGGCAGCGCTGCCGCAATCGCGCGGCCAAGGCTTGGTTTCTCGGCGATAAATAAACGCGTCATAATCAATGTCAAGCAGATACAATAAGGGCTACATTAACCAATGTAGCCCTTAGAAATCAAGAAAAACTGTGAATTTAAACAGTAGTTTGTTTATTCTTCTTCGTCTGAACCTGCGCGCTCTGCCGCTTCTTTGATCAGTGGCTGAAGCTCACCTTTTTGGAACATCTCAATAATGATGTCACAACCGCCAATCAGCTCGCCTTCAACCCAAAGCTGAGGGAAGGTCGGCCACTGAGCGTAAGCTGGAAGCTCAGCGCGAATATCTGGGTTTTGTAGAATATCAACGTAAGCGAACTTCTCGCCACAAGCCATCAATGCTTGAGACGCCTGAGATGAAAAGCCGCAGCTAGGTAGCTTTGGAGAACCTTTCATGTACAACAGGATAGCGTTCTCTTCAATTTGCTGTTTAATTTTATCTATGGTTTCCATTGCTTCCTCTTTATATGGTATTACCGCAAATTATTGGCATATTTTAAACCATTGTCAGAGAATAAAAAGCCTATAATGTTTATGGCTTTATACCACAAGTTTATTTCATATAGAATTCTGCTGTGATGCTTTTAATAAAGTGAAAACTTGCTAAACTATAGCGCAGTTACCAAAACGACGTGGCGGACCATGGTCCACCATGATAATAAATTACATTGGAAGCAATCGAGGGAGTTTAACTCTCTCATATTTAATGGAGAATCGAGCAATGGCATTTGAACTACCAGCTCTTCCTTACGCAAAAGATGCACTAGAACCACATATCTCAGCTGAAACTCTAGATTTCCACCATGGCAAGCACCACAACACTTACGTTGTTAAGCTAAATGGTCTTATTCCAGGTACTGAGTTTGAAGGTAAATCACTAGAAGAGATCATCAAGACTTCTTCAGGTGGCGTATTCAACAACGCAGCTCAAATCTGGAACCACACTTTTTACTGGCACTGTCTTGCTCCAAATGCTGGTGGTGAGCCTACAGGTGCGGTTGCAGAAGCAATCAATGCTGCGTTCGGTTCTTTCGCAGACTTTAAAGCTAAGTTCACTGACTCAGCAATCAACAACTTTGGTTCTTCTTGGACTTGGCTGGTTAAAAAAGCGGACGGTTCTCTAGATATCGTTAACACGTCTAACGCTGCAACGCCTCTAACAGAAGCAGGTACGACTCCACTGCTTACTGTTGACTTGTGGGAACACGCTTACTACATCGATTACCGCAATGTTCGTCCTGATTACATGAACGGTTTCTGGGCGCTAGTTAACTGGGATTTTGTTGCACAGAATCTAGCAAAATAATTCTGCTACCAGTCTCTAACGCTTATTGCGTATCAAAAGCCAGCATCTGCTGGCTTTTTTCTTTTCTGTTCAACCATTTCACTAAAGTTTGTCTGGGTGTCGCCGTTACATAAGCATCAAGCGAGGTAAGATGCAAACTCAGATTCATACATTAGACAAAGCGGGAATAATTAACGAACTTCAGTTCGGTGATGGGATTAACCATGCCGTTCACGAAGGGCGTCGTGCTGACTTTGCCTTGATTCTATCGATGTTTTCTGATGATGTTAGAGATAATACCCCGATTGAGAAAGTCACTGAAATAGACACAACAGAAGAAGCCTTAAGACGCCGCTTTGAATTATCACAACCTCAAGAACTTCGCTCCAACCAAGAATCTTATCCAGTAGCGGCCACGCAGGCAGAGCTATTCCACTCTTGTGGCCTGCCAAGTGCCAAACTGAGCCACTACCTCAAACCTGATGCTTTGGCTTATCTACCGGAAGACACATTCAATCTTCCCGAAGACGTCTACCACAACCTATCTGGGCACCAACGTCGCCAATTAGGTGAGACTGGCAGCAAATCTATCATGCCAATCGATCTTTACAATCAGTTGGTCACAGCCCAAAGAAACTTCCAAATTCAAACACAAGTTTAAAGATCTATTCAGATCACAATTACTTTCATATCACTCATTTAATAATCAACAAATTTCTCATAAATGTGAATGAGCGCAAGTTATTTAATTTAACCCCAAGATATACACAAGTTATTTGACCTTATTCACACCAAGCGCACAATTAATCTACCATGATATGTGGACAAACTTTCAAGGCCGCCAATGGAGGCACAGTGTATGGACATAAAAAGTGCTGTAATATTAATAACTTCCGCAGGAACTCAACTCGGCAGCACCCTAGCTATGCACTTTGCATCTCTTGATGGAATTGTCATTATTTGTGATACCAATAAATCCCAATTAAATGAAACTTTTGAGCGATGCAGAAAAATTTCATCGAATATTTATCAGCATGCAATGAATGATCATTCTTTAGATAGCATTAACTCATTGTTTAACTTTATTGATCAATCCGTTCATCAATCCCCTGATGTACTGATCAATGCACTCACCAGCCAAACCATGCCAAAATTCTTTGATGAAAAAGCCAGCGATATTTTCACTCAGCATCTATCTTTGATGGCCGCCACTTTATTTACCTTTGGTCAGGCAACCGCTGAAAGAATGCGCCAAGACAAAAAAAATGGTGTGATTGTCAATGTGATTGCTCACGCGGATTACAGTGATATGTCTGGGTTTGAAAATGCTACTTCTATGGTTGCAGGTTTCACCCAAAGCTGGGCAAAAGAGCTGAATCCATTCAATATTCGTGTTGGAGGAGTGGTGCCTTGCTATGAACAGCAAAATATCCACTGGGCAAAGATACGTGATGAGTTAATTAGAAATACCGAATATATTGTCTCTAACGATTACTTTAGCGGCCGAGTTATGGCCGCCTAGTCAGATATTCGTCAAACGCTTTACTGGTTCGATAAGGTTTCGAGCAGCTTTTCTGAGGCTTGTTCAATCAAATCGACAACCAGTTCAAAACCATTGTCCCCGCCATAATAAGGGTCAGGGATTTCTTCGTGCTTGGTCTCACCATAGCTAAGAAACAGCTGCAATTTGTTTCGATACTCAACAGGACATTGCGCGTGTAAATCGGCAAGATTGTCCTTGTCAGCAGCCAAAATTAAATCAAAGTAAGCGAAATCCTCATCGACAATTTGGCGTGATACTATCCCTTTAAATGAATAGCCTCGACGCTCACCAACCGCTTTGGAGCGTGGATCGGGCGGATTGCCTTGGTGATAACCTATCGTTCCTGCTGAATCAACCTCAATATCAAAGCCCATGCGCTCAGCTTTCGCTCTTAGAATTGCCTCTCCTGTCGGTGAACGGCAGATATTACCCATACAAACAACGAGTATTTTCTTGGCCATATTTTCCTTTTCCTTACAAAGCCATGGTTTTTTGCACCACTGTGGATGCGTTATCATAGACTCAGTTTTTAAAATTAAAAAGGACTTCCCGTGACATCTGATAGCCAGAAACAAGAACGCCATCAGGCAAGACAACAAAAAGTGAAGCAACAAGTCGATGCGAGAGTTGCAGCAGCCCAAGATGAAAAAGGTCTGCTACTTATTATTACTGGTAATGGTAAAGGTAAATCGACCTCAGGGTTTGGAACCATAGCCCGCGCGGTCGGCCACGGCTTAACTTGCTCAGTCGCTCAATTTATCAAAGGCACTTGGGATAATGGCGAGCGCAATCTGCTAGAAAAGCTTGGCGTCGAATTTCAAGTAATGGCAACTGGCTTTACTTGGGAAACACAAGATAAAGAGCTCGATACCCAAGCGGCGCAAGTGGTTTGGCAAGAGTGTAAACGTATGCTCAGCGATGCTTCGATAGACGTGGTTTTGCTTGATGAACTGACTTATATGGTTAGCTACGGCTATATCGAATTAGAGGAAGTGGTTGACGCTCTAAACAACAGACCGCCGATGCAATCGGTAATTATTACTGGGCGCGGAGCACATCGCACTCTGATTGAAATGGCCGATACCGTGTCTGAGGTTAAGAATGTTAAACATGCGTTTGACTCTGGAGTCAAAGCGCTAAAAGGGGTTGATTGGTAACCGCCTTAAAATAAAAGCGCCCAACTGGGCGCTTTACTCAAAGCTTGTTCGTAACTAATGCAGCTTAGTTAAACAAGCCTTTAATCAGGCTGTTAACCGCATCCTTGGTCTTTTGATCTTTTATCTTATCGCCGAGTTTCTCATCTAGCTTTTTCAAACCACGATCAACTTCTTTTTCAACTTTCTGTTTCAATACATCGTCAAAGACCAGCTTAAATTTAGGTTTGGCCCAAGAACCAGAGATGTTAATTGGAATGGTCACATCTCTTAGCTCATCAATATTCTTACCACCTTGACCTTCCAGTGAGCCGACAATCGAAGTACTGACCGTAAAGTTAACGGTTTGCTCAATGTAGTTTGCACTGCCATTTCCTCGGATACGAAGCAGTGGCGATTGCATTGATAAATCATTGGTCGAAACAACACCTTTATTAAGCTTTAAGGTTGCTTTCATCGCACTAAAGTCGGTTTTTTGTGCTTCTTTAGAAGGATCGGCTTTTTGACCTTTAAACTTGGCGTAGTTTTCACGAATTAACTGAGCCACATTGATGCCATTCACCGCACCATCGGTAAAGTTAATGACCACAGTACCAACTAAATTCTTTTGAATCCCTGTTGGAGTCAGGCTACGGCCTTTCACATCAACATCGATGTTACCTGTACCTTCTAACTTATCATTGTTAGCCACATCGGAAAGCAAAGGCTGAACCTTAACACCTTTAATGCGCTTTTTGACCGTGTAGCTCGCTGGGCTTTTTCTTGCGTCCAGTTTTGCAGAAGCCGTGATCGAACCTTGGTATAAGTTCGAAGAAAAAGACGTCAGCTCAGCAATACCACGATTGACATAGAAACTAGTTTTAACCTTTTCCATCTTGGCGTTGCTCGCCTTAAATTTATCAATGGTGATATCGCCTTTGATATCTAGAGACTTAAGTGCGGATAAATCGGGTTCAACTTCTGGCTGAGTTGACGCCTTTTGCGCACTGTTTTGGCTTGGCGCTGCCTCTGGTTTTTCCGTCGATGCTTTGTCAGTCTTTGCTGTATCAAGACCAAGAAATTCATCCAAATCGATATTAGGGCTATGCAGTGAAAAACGCACTTTAGGAATATCACCTAAGGTTACATTGGCTTTACCATCGAATGCCAGAGCGTTAGCAGTTAGCTTCTCTAGCACAAAACTTATGTGGCTTTTAGTTAAGTCAAAGGATAAGTCGGAGACCATATCGACCTTCATTGGAGATTGAGGCAGAGTCTCGCCTTTAAACGTTGCATCAAGGGTTAACTTGTCCATCACCACTTTTGAGATCGCTTTATCGACAGTCAAACTGCCGCTGCCTTGCATATCAATGTCGAGATCGGCAGCACGCCCCATTAGGTGATAAGTCAAAGCATTGGCTTTATCAAAATCAAATGTCTCCAAACCTAGTTTGATCGAGTCAAACTTATTCGCTGGATCACTAAAGCCCGCATTGAGTTCTATGCTGCGCAATGAATACTCGGCAAAACCTTTCGCTAACTTAAACTCAGCGCTCCCCTGTGCATTGAACTTCTGTTGATTGTTCTCACCTTTCACCGCGAAATCAGCGCGGGTCCAGTTATCAATAGCAAACTCGGACAAGTTAAGAGAAACATCATACAACTTGGTGTATGAGCCCGCCTGTTTATCCTGAATTTCAATCGCTGCGTTAGATATGGTCACACCGGCAAGGTTAAGGCTCCAATCAGAGGCTGGTTTCTCTGTCGTGTCAGTTGGGGAAGGCTCTACTGGCGTATCAGTGGCTGCTGGCTCTTCTGATTCTGCTTGTTCTGTCTGCGCTTTGGTTAACGCATCAATGTTCTTGCGGCCATCTTTAAGTGTCTCAAGATAGAACTCAGCACCATCAAGGGTAATATTACCAATTTCAAGTTGCTGGTTTAAAAGCGGTGAGACTGATACATCGATGCCAACCGTATCAACTTTGAATAAATTCGGTTTAGAAAATCCTTGTGGGTTTCTCAGTTCTGTCTTGCCTAGCTCAAAGCCAAGCGATGGAAAAAACTTCCAACTGATATCACCTTCTATTACCAACTCCAAACCAGTGTGTTTTTGAGTTTGCTCAACGATAAGTGGCTTAAACTGATTGGGGTTGACGAAAAGCACCAGCGCTACAATCGCGCCAAGCAGCACGATGATTGGAATGGCAATAAATAGGAACAGTTTCTTCATCAGAATTATCCTTGCTATTCAGAGTTGTCGTAGATTGGCCAATACATCCAAAAGCGAACTTGGGTGATAAGGCTTATTACAGATAAAAAGAAAGTGGCACCTAAGGTGCCACTTCTTACGAAAAAAATAAAGCGCTTGAATAGGATTAAGGCTTAAGCTTTCAAAAGTTTTGCAATATGCGCTTTTAAAACATCTATCGCGATGCGATTTTTACCGCCACGAGGCACAATAATATCTGCGTGCTGCTTAGATGGCTCGATAAACTGCATGAACATAGGTCGTACTGTTTCTTGGTACTGTTTTAAAACAGACTCCATAGTACGGCCCCGTTCTTCTACGTCACGTCTCACACGGCGCAGCAAACAAATATCTAGCGGTGTATCCATAAACACTGTCGCGTGCATAAGTTCACGTAAACGAGGGTCTGTCAGAAGAAGGATTCCCTCAAGGATGATGACTTTTTTCGGTGTCATCAAGGTCGTATTTTCTGTACGCGTATGCTCAGAATAGCTGTATTCAGGCACTTCAACTGCATCACCTTTGGTCAGCGTTTTTAAATGCTCACATAATAAGTCATGGTCTAATGCGTTCGGGTGGTCGTAGTTGGTTTTAACACGCTCTTCCATGCTCAGGTGACCCTGATCGTTGTAGTAGCAATCTTCCGTAATTACACCAATTTGATGATCGCCTACTTTTTCACGAAGTTCATTATAGATAGTACTAGCGATTAAACTTTTTCCAGAAGCCGATGCGCCAGCAATACCGACGATGACGCATTGATTATTATCAGACATTATTCTTGCACCCGATGAATTGAATTGGTGTCGTGTTCTAATACTTAAACCGAGCAACACATGCCCACAAAGTACTAGTGTGTAATATATAAACCGCCTGATTATAGGGAGTTCGCCTTTGACATGCTAGTGAGGATTTCATCCCAGTGACTAATTAGAAGCAATAACGGTAACGCAAACGATTACCGCATATACCTCAAATTGAGTATTGTCCTAAAAGCCACAACAAGTATTAACACTAACGTAACGAAACATTAATCAAGCATTGTAAACTGAATAGACTGAGGCTTTTCTTTTCCATGCCAATACATTCTTGCACACACAGACTCTGCTAACTGAATATAGTCCGCCGCTTGTTCTGAATCTGGTCTTGCGACAACGCTTGGGCAGCCATTATCCGTGTCTTCTCTTAACGAAATATGTAAAGGGATTTGAGCAAGCAAATCGAGGCCAAACTCGCCAGCCATTTTTTGCGCTCCTCCGACACCAAAAATGGCTTCTTTACCCCCGCAATGGCTGCAAATGTGATAACTCATATTCTCAACCAACCCAATCACTGGTACCTGCACTTTTTCAAACATGGCCGCACCTTTGCGCGCATCCGCCAGGGCAAGATCTTGTGGTGTGGTGATAATCACCGCACCTGTCACTGGCACCTGCTGAGCTAGGGTTAACTGAATATCACCTGTACCCGGCGGCATATCAATCACAAGGTAGTCGAGCTCTGGCCACTCGGTTTCATTGAGCAGTTGAGCGAGAGCTTTCGAAGCCATTGGGCCGCGCCAAATTGCCGCTTCATCTTTTGACACTAAATAGCCAATAGAGTGGGTATAAATACCGTGCGCCAAGATAGGCTGCATCCATTTATCGTCTTTAACTTGGGGAGAGGCACCTTGTTGGCCAATCATAAGAGGTACGGAAGGACCATAAATATCCGCATCCAACAAACCAACTTTTGCACCGGATTTGGCGATAGCTAGCGCAAGGTTGACGGCGGTAGTTGACTTGCCGACCCCTCCCTTTGCTGAAGTGACGGCAATAATATTTTTAACGCCGCTTACCTCATGACTGACATGAGTCTGCAAAGCCTTTGGCTGCACAATTATTTCGTACTCAACTGGAGCAATTTGTCCATTACAATGTTGCGACTCTATCCAGCTCGATAATCTTTCTACTAGTGACGATGCCGCAAAGGGTATAGATACCGTGAGCTTGGTCGCTGTGGCCGAAACCATACCCGGCACACTAGCCCATTCTTGAGTAAGACTTGGATGCTCAAACTGATTAAGCCAACAGCAAAATTCTTCTGTGTTCGACAATTGACGCATAGGTCCTCCTTATGACTCTAATCCTAGCATTGCTCGTTAATGGACTGAACCCTGAAAAAACTAAGGTATTCGAGCAGATGATACCTTGGAGTCGTAATGTGGATAAGGTAGTATTAGGGTCAATTTTTTATATCTATCAGAAAAGCGAATATTAAGTATGGCAAACGATCAAAGAAACCTTGATCCAAGGAAACTGCTGGTAACTTGTGCCCTTCCGTATGCTAATGGTTCGATCCATTTAGGTCATATGCTTGAACACATTCAGGCTGATATCTGGGTTCGCTACCAACGCCTACGTGGTAACACGGTAAACTTCATCTGTGCTGACGATGCCCACGGCACGCCAATTATGCTAAAAGCACAACAGATGGGAATCACACCAGAAGAGATGATCGCTGCCGTTAGTGAAGAGCACCAAAAAGACTTCGCTGGTTTCGATATTAGCTTTGATAACTACCACAGTACTCATTCTGAAGAAAACAAGCAGCTTGCGTCACATATCTATTTAGAACTGAAGAAAAACGGTTTTATCTCTAGCCGTACGATTTCTCAGCTATTTGATCCAGAAAAAGAAATGTTCCTACCTGATCGTTTTGTTAAAGGCACTTGCCCTAAGTGTAAATCTGACGATCAGTACGGCGATAACTGTGACAGCTGCGGCGCAACCTATAGCACGACTGAACTGATTGACCCTAAATCAGCGGTCTCCGGCGCAACGCCAGTGATGAAAGACTCTGAGCATTTCTTCTTTGATTTGCCACAGTTTGAAAGCATGCTCCAAGAGTGGACGCGCTCAGGTTCACTGCAAGCTGAAACAGCCAATAAGATGCAAGAATGGTTTGAATCAGGCCTGCAACAATGGGATATCTCTCGCGATGCCCCTTATTTTGGTTTTGAAATTCCAGGCGAAAAAGACAAATTCTTTTATGTTTGGCTCGATGCACCTATCGGATACATGGGTTCATTTAAGAACCTATGCGATAAGCGCAGTGATTTAGACTTTGACGAATACTGGAAAAAAGACAGCACAACCGAGCTTTACCACTTCATTGGTAAAGACATCGTTTATTTCCACTCTCTATTTTGGCCTGCCATGCTCGAAGGCAGTGGTTTCCGTAAACCAAATAATGTGTTTGTTCACGGCTACGTCACTGTTAACGGTGCCAAAATGTCTAAATCGAAAGGCACATTTGTTAAAGCCAGCACCTATCTTGATCACCTCGATCCTGAGTGCCTACGATACTACTATGCGGCCAAACTCAACAGCCGTATCGATGACTTAGACCTTAACCTTGAAGATTTCACTCAACGTGTTAACGCAGATGTAGTAAATAAAATTGTTAACCTTGCGTCGCGCAATGCTGGCTTTATCACAAAACGCTTCGAGGGTAAACTTTCTGATGAGTTTGCAGAGCCAGAATTGTATCAAGAGTTTGTTTCCGCGGCCGATCGCATAGCTGAGCTGTATGAAACGCGTGAATTTGGCCGCGCAATACGTGAAGTAACCGCGCTGGCTGACAAAGCCAACCAATATGTTGACGAAAAAGCACCTTGGGTTGTGGCGAAAGAGGAAGGCAAAGACCAACTGCTACAAGATATTTGTTCTGTCGGTATTAACTTGTTCCGCGTGCTGATGACTTATCTCAAGCCTGTGATGCCTGCTCTAGCCGCACGCACAGAAGCTTTCCTAAATGAAGAGTTAACGTGGGAAGGAATAGCCAAACCACTAACAGGTCATGAAATCACCAAATTCAAGGCTCTGTTTAATCGTATCGATCCGAAAAAGGTTGAGGCTATGATTGAAGCATCAAAACAAGATGCCGCGGCAGAAATGGCAGCCAAAGAAAAAGCTGAAGCCGCTAAGAATCAAGCTAGCCAAACCGAATTAGATAAAGACCCAATTGCAGAAGAAATAGATTTCGATGCTTTTGCCGCTGTTGATATGCGTATCGCTCGTATTATCTCCTGCGAGGAAGTACCAAAAGCGAACAAACTACTGAAGTTTCAGCTTGATATCGGTGGCGAGACTCGTCAGGTTTTCTCCGGCATTAAGTCAGCATACAAGCCAGAAGAGCTTGAAGGTAAGTTGACCGTCATGGTTGCAAACCTCAAGCCTCGTAAAATGAAGTTTGGTATGTCAGAAGGTATGATTTTGGCTGCTGGACCAGGTGGAAGCGATCTTTGGATTCTAGAACCTCATGAAGGTGCTCAACCTGGCATGCGCGTCATGTAATAGTGCTTGATAGTATTACTTTAAAGCCCTGCTAAAAATAGCAGGGCTTTTTTGTGTTGTGTCTCACCACATTGGTGACGATTTGCACCGAAAACAAGCAATGCGCTGTCCCTACATATATTAAGACACTGAAAAATAAGAAATAATTACCTGGCATTAAAGCTGCTCCTGTACATGAGTACTCGCTAGCAATAAGGAGCAGCTTGTGTTCGTACTCATTTCTATTTTGTTATCACTGTGCATATTGATCGCACTATTTCAGGTATCTCAACATCGACAATCAGTACAACAGAGAAAATTGGACATTCTTATCTTACTCAGACAAATACTGTTACTTTGCCGGCAGCATCGCTCGTTAACTCATCAAAGCATTACCTTGCCAACATTAAACAACCAGCATCACGCCTTAAAGGATCTAGACCATCAACTGGTCCAAATATCCAATCAATTAATCGCCGTTGCACATTTTGATAACAAACCCGTTTATCGTATTTTCCAGCAAAGTCTTAATAAGTTGCGTCATGACTGGCAGGATCGCTCACCAGCGCGTAATCAAATTATCCATGGGAAAGCCATTCGCCACTGCATGTTTTTAATGGATGACATTGTGATTGCCTGGCTCGCTGAATCTGGCCGCGATGAGTTAACTGAAGAGTACCATATGAACTGGCAAATCATACTTGATGGTATGGAAATACTGACTCAACTTAGAATTGCGATTGAAAATATTCATCAACCCAAAGGGCTGCAATGTGTACAAGGCTACTGCGAGAAAATGAAACGTAAGCTCAATCAACTATCGCTAATCTGCCCTATCTCACTTGCTTCACCTCATAGCACTCAATGCATCAATGAGTTGATTCAAATCATTGAAAATAATAACAAAAATATAAAATCAGAACACTTATACCAACTGACAACAGATTTATCTTTGGTTCTGTCACAGGTATATGATCAAGTTTTATCAGACATCACTCAACATTTATATCTGCCTCTACCAGAGCTGAGGTTGAACTGATAAAAAGCCCTATTCACAAGAGTAGGGCTTTAACTGCAATATTAGTCTTGAAGCATCTTACGTGCGGCCTCAACAACCACTTTAATTGAACGAGCTTCCGTATCTTTCAAGGTTGAGTGATCGGGGATTTCTTTTTGAGTACGGTTGATAATGACTCCTGCTACACAGCCTGCTTTCAAGCCAGAGCTTGCACACATTGTCAGTAAAGTCGCTGATTCCATTTCAAAATTCAGAACACCCATATCTTGCCATTCTTTCATTGAACCTTGAAAACGCCTTACTACGCGGCCAGAGAAGGTATCATAGCGCTCTTGCCCAGGATAAAAAGTATCACTGGAGGCGGTCACGCCCATATGAACTTTAGCGCCAGACTCTTCAACCGCAGCTTTCATTGCCGTCGCAACCTCAAAGTCAGCCACTGCTGGAAATTCCATTGGAGCAAAGTGCAAGCTGGCGCCATCTAGGCGAACTGAAGCTGTGGATACTATCATGTCTCCCACATTCACATGAGGTTGGATAGCACCAGTAGTACCAACACGTAAGAAAGTATTGATACCAAGCTGAGCCAACTCTTCAACCGCGATGGAGGTTGAAGGACCACCAATACCAGTAGAGCAGACAATAACGGGGTTGCCATCAAGCTCAGCACGGTAAAGCGTGTACTCACGATGGCTGGCCAAAAATACAGGATTATCCATCTGTTCGGCAATTTTTTGAACGCGCGCAGGATCACCTGGAATAATCGCTAGCTTGGCATCAGCAAGATCGTCTTGAGTGACTCCTAAATGGAATACAGCTTGAGACATAAAATAGCTCCTTTTATAACGAAATAGGTGGCGTCGCCTATCTTTTCGTTTATTTATTTGGTTGGGTACAGGGCGTAATGTATCCAACTGAACCAACTTTAATAGTGATTAAAATCACAAATAATTTACACACAACTATCTTAATTGCAAATAAAATCGTTTTGCATCACATTTTATCGTCTTATTAATGCCTAGATTACATAAAAAAGCCTGAGAAGATCTCTCAGGCTCGGTTGTGTGACTAAACACCTATGCTTGTGGCTTAAACTTAAGTAGCCTGAGTGCATTAAGGGTCACGATCGCAGTTGCGCCACTATCAGCAAGAACAGCCACCCAAAGCCCAGTAATACCAAGCAAACTGGTGACAAGAAAGATACCCTTGAGTCCCAGCGCAAGAGCAATGTTCTGACGTATGTTGCTAAGCGTTGCACGAGACAGCTCAATCATACTGGCTAACTCTACCAAACGATTATGCGTGATAGCGGCATCCGCGGTCTCAAGTGCCACATCTGTTCCTCCCCCCATAGCAATACCAATGCTGGATGCTTTCATCGCAGGTGCATCGTTGATGCCATCACCAACCATGGCTACATTTGCTGTTGATGACAAACTCTCAACATAAGTCACTTTATCTTGTGGCAGCAATCCGGCTTTGTAGTCGATATCTATCAATGAACTAATGGCCTTTGCACTGCGAGCATTGTCTCCAGTCAGCATAATTGCATTAACGCCAAGATTCTTGAGCGCCTGAACGGCATCTGCCGAGTCTTCTCTCAAGGTATCTTGCCAAGCAATGAGGCCAATAACCGTATTATCACCTTGAGTCGCCACCACCACTGTTTTGCCCTGTTGTTCTAACTGACGCACATCCTCGGCGACATCACTCGACAATACAAAACCGATCTTGCTTGGTGCGATGGCCTGATACTCAACTCCATCTACCAAACCACGCACACCAAGACCTATTAGCGCTTGTTTGTCATCTGCCTCAGGGATCTCTATGCCAGATGATTTGGCTTTATTCACCAGTGACATAGCAAGTGGATGGCTTGAGCCAACTTCAATGGCGGCAATATTGCGCAAAAGCTCTGCTACCTCAACATTACCTATGGCAATAATATCTGTGACTTCAGGTTTCCCCTTTGTCAGAGTACCCGTTTTATCAAAGGCAACGGTTTCTATTTTACCCAGCTGCTCAAGGGCTGCGCCGCCTTTGATTAAAGCACCTCGTTTAGCGCCAGCTGCAAGCCCAGATGTAATGGCTGCAGGTGTGGAGATCACTAGAGCACATGGACAAGCGATAAGCAGTAAAGCGAGTCCTCGATAGACCCAGGTTTCCCAAGGCTGGGCAAAAAATAGCGGTGGTACAAGAATAACAACTAGAGATACCAACATCATTAAGGGCGTATACCAACGACTAAACTTGTCGAGAAAGCGCTCTAGTGGTGCTTTGCGCGATTCTGCTTCCTCAATAAGATGCAAAATTCGATCAATGGCATTTTCTCCTTGCTTAGAGGTGATCTCAAAGCGCACCACTTTATCAACCACTACGGCGCCAGCCATCACTGAATCATTTTCAACACGTTCAACTGGTAGTGATTCACCGGTTAATGCACTTTCATCAAAACTTGCGGTTTGTCCTATCAGTTTTCCATCAGCTGGAAGTCTAGCCCCTGGTGAAACTTCAATAATGTCGCCAGGTTGTAGTTCACTAGCAGACACCTCAACACGCTCATCATTGATTATTTTTGTCGCGGTTTCAGGCACCAACTCCATCAATGACTGAACACCGCTCCGCGCTCGAGAAGCGGCAAATGCTTCTAAACGCTCACCAATCATGAACAGCAAAAGTACCATGGCAGCTTCCGCTGTTTCACCTAAGTAGAGAGCGCCGATAGCAGCAACACTCATTAAAGTTTCTATCGCAAATGGAGTCCCTGACTTAGCCAACTGGAGTGCTTTCTTACCAATTGGATATAAGCCAGCTAAACAGGTTAATGTAAACATCCATTCACTGAATACAGGAGATATAGGTTTAAGAAGTGCAGCGATAGCCATAGATAATGCAATCGCAATAATCGAAGAGTTTTGTTTAACTATGGTTTTCCAGCCTGAGTTAGGCTGCGGCTTTGTTGAAGACAAGTCGCTGTTATAACGAAAGCCTGCATCCTGAATGGCTTGTTCTACGTTATCGGCAGTACTTTTGCTATCTAGCTTGACCACAAGTTTTTCTGTGGCAAATAAAACTTTTGCGTCCATGACACCAGCAACTTTATTAACCGCTGTTTCAATTTTTTTTGCGCATGACGGACAGTCCATGCCCGTAATTTTCCAACTGTGGGTGTGACCTTTTTTCTTAACCCCTATGGGGTCGCTTTCCTCTTCGGAAGACTGAGCTCCACTAGAACAGTTATCTGAACTGCAACATCCAGAATCAACCTCACTGATCCCTTCCATTTGTATGTTAGCTATTTTAGGATTCGAGCAAGCAGCTTCATGACTAGGATTGAAGGCCACTTTAGCTGAGCGACATGCATGATGTTTAGTGCACATAATATTCTCTCCACTTAATGTACACTGTAATCATAAACCTTGGAGTCTACTCCAAGGTCAACTATTTTTTTCGTCGGTTAATAGACTCTCTTTCTGGCTAGCCACCTCATCAATCAATACTGCATCGTGAGTACAAAAAGGTTGAGAGTTAATACTTGTGATCGACGGGTCTTCTTCCTCCAATTCAAATCTATCGCCTTGGGTCAAATCACTGATGTGTTTATGTAATACAATAAGTGCGAGAATACCAAAGACTACCGACCCAATTGCTTGGCCATACAGAACACCAAGCGCGCCAAACCAAATAGACCCAAGGTATACAAAAGGTAAGGTCCCTAACGTCGCTTTCCCTAAATTTAATGCCGTCGAATAAAGCGGTTTACCAAGATTATTGAACGAAGTGTTGGCCACAAACTGAGCGCCATTAAACACAAAGCTAAAGGCTACATAAGTACAAAAAGCAGACACTATGATAGCTGCATCGCCTTGTAAGCTAAATCCTGTAATCACTAATGACTGAGCGAAATAGAGAAGAGTACAAACCACTGTTGTATAAACGGTAGTAACAACTAAAGAGTTGATTAACGTATCCCTGACTCGATCCAACCGCTCGGCGCCAAAGTTTTGCCCAATAATTGGACCAACCGCGCCGGATAACGCAAAGATTACAGCAAAGCAAACAGGAATAAGGCGCCCTATAACAGCATAACCAGCAACAAAATCTTCACCATATTTGGCAATTGATGTGGTTACGATCGCATTGCCAATAGGTGTCGCAATATTGGTAATAATCGCAGGAATAGATATGGTTAATATCGCTTTGAGGCTATTTTTCCACGCTGACAGCGAGGGTAAGGCAACCAAATCGTGATTACGAATAAGAGGGTATAGCGAAAAGAAGAATACGGTAAACCTAGCAAAAACTGTCGCAACAGCAGCACCTTCAACATTCCAACCAAAGCCAAAAATAAAAATTGGGTCCAATACCGCATTAGTGATGCCTCCAGCGAGCGTTGCCCACATAGACCGCTTAGCATCTCCTGCGGCTCTAAGTCCTGCGCCCGCAGACATAGCAATGGCAATTAACGGCCCACTTGGGAGCAATATTTGTAGGTAAGCTTGCGCGCGCTCCGCCACATAACCCTTAGCACCAATGGCAGCGAGAAGTTCAGGAATGAATACGAACATCAAAGTGCTAACAACACAGCTGATAGTAAAGGCGGTAAGCATAATGCTACTACTAAGCCTTCTCGCATGATCACGCTGCTTGGCACCAATCGCTTTGGAAACCAAAGCACCCATGGCTATTGAAGTACCGATCGAAATAGATGTAGAGAAAAAGACTAACGTACCAGCGAATCCTACCGCAGCGGCTAACTCAACCTGACCCAGCATACTAATGAAGAGCATATCAAGTAAATCAACCACAAATAATGCCATGAGGCCAACAGACCCTGCCCCTGACATCACCAATATATGGCGCATGGTCGAGCCTTCAACAAACTTCGCGCTCTGATTCTCCATGTTAAGTCTCAACTCCCACTTTTACTCAACAAAAAAGAGGCGCCCAACAGCGCCTCTTTTTGCTATTTACTTTTATTACTATACCGGATGTTTAAAGCAATCGTCTAGATTCTTAGCAACTGCACGCAATACATCACGACGAGTAATAATTCCAACCAACTTACCACTATCGATAACTGGGTATACCTTAGGCTTACCAGATTTCATCATGTCAGCTAGTTCAATTATCGATGTCTCTGGCCCAACAGAAAGCACTTGTGAGTGCATACAATCGGAGACAATATGTGTATCTTGGCAGTAGTAACTCACTTTGACTAACTTATCGAGTAAATCATGACCTGAGAGAAAACCGATAACCTGATCTTTATCATCAATGACTGGGCCGCCAAGATAACTCGATTTCAACATCTTTTCTAAAGCCGCACTTAATGACATTTCAGGGGTAAATTTCACTGCCTGTAACGTCATATAGTCTTTCACTTTCAATGATTCCATTTGCGTCTCCTTAGCGTGCAAATCTCATTTTCTATAGTGTAATTGTTGTCTAATTTCTTGATTTTACTAAATTGAAATCAACAATTTTTCCAATAGCTCAGGTCTATCACGCAAAAAGCTCTACTGGCTTTATGAAAATGTAAGCTTGCTTTACTGGCTTTGAAGCTTATTCGCCCTTAGGTGAACTCCTAACCCTTTTAAAAGCTTCGATTTTAAATCCAAGCCAGAATCAGCCTTCGATTTGAACTCCAAATCCTTCCAACGGCCAGTGTGTGCTTCCCACCAAGGCGCCGTTTGTTGCTCTAAATAATTTTCTAGACAAGCTTGTGCTTGCTTAAACTTATCCTCATTGTCTTCGTCTTGCTTAAACGCTCTCATGGTAGCGAAGAATTCACCCTGTTGCTCTTCTAGGTTTCTCTTCTCTGTTTGGGGTGCCCTATCAATTAACTCTTTGAAGAAAAATTTCACTTCCTCTTTCATTGGATGTTCACTTGAACCAAGTTTTGCAAACATCTTCTTGTACTCAGCTTTGTTATCTGTGAAAAACTGCTTCCACTCTGCATTGTCGGTGTTTAATTTAGCATCACGATATAAACGATTGAAACGCACCATGGTAAAAGTCAAATCATCACTGGCAATTTTTTCGCTTACTACCGTCGTTTTACTCTTATTGACCCCAACATTAGCCCCTGCATGAGCGCCTACCGCTACCGTGCCAGACCCGCCAACATTGACATTCGCTGATAACGTTTTGGTGGTACGAGAAAACTGTTTGCGCCAGCCCTTCTCACCTTTGTAGTCTTCAGCTTTGCTATAATCGGGCTTAAATGACCGGCTAGTGTATGAAAATGAAACCCCACCACCAATATCAGGAGCGATATCCAGATCTCCTGGTAACTCAATGCCCTGCTCAGCTATCGCTTGTTGTAGTGTGGCCACATTAATCAAACCTTGGAGTGAGCTGGCTACTGAGCCCGTAAATACCACATCGATATAGCGACCTTCACGAACTCTACTAGGGTGGATACGCTGGCGCTCAACGATATCCAACTGGCCTGAAATTGGACCTGCATTAATTGAGAAGCTCGAGCGAGTATCTGCAACCTGCAAATAAATTTCTTGCTCAAAAGTTGCAATTTTGTCTAAGCGTGACTTTGAATACTCAATTGATGGATTTTGTACCAGCACACCCGTTTGACCAATCAAGTTTGACAACTCTTGTTCTCTCTTTGGATTGATCCCAGAAACAAGGTGCTTGTTGGGCATGATGGTACTGGCAAAAAGTGCATGAGATGCGGAAGCAAACTGCAAAAACTGATGTCGACCAATTGCTCCCCAACGATTCTCAATTTCATGCTTTTGGTTTCTTAGCGCTTTTAACTCTGATTTGTTAGCACTGCCAGATGACTTAAAGTAGTCGTATTTTTGCACCACCTCACAGTACTCATTCATGTCCCTTTTCAGCAGGTTTAACCCTCCAATTGCAGCTTTAGGATCGCTGTCATTATTACTCATTAATATTTGTCTAGCGTGATGAGTAAAATTATCTGGTAATTCATCGAGCTTAGCTTTATTTTTGAGTACAACATCGGCAAGCTGATTGGGTACAAACTCATAAATATCCGTAGTACTTTTCGAGCGATTGGCGCCAAACCCACCACCAAAGTTGACATCCAGACTACCAACATTGAATGTAGTGCCAGCATTAACTGATAGTCCAACATCACCCGCTTTAGTGGTGTAAAAACCCATTAGTGGTTTGGTCCTCTCTGGAGCAGGAGCATTAACACTTGCATTGATCTTCAAAGCAGATTTTAGTAGCTCATTAAGCCGGTGCTGACTATTAGCCGCGAGTTGCTTTTGTTTCTTCAGTGCCTTGGTGTTTTTGGCGTCAGGGCCATTTTGCGCAATATAGTCTTTTGAGTTGTTCCACTCTTTAAAATAAGTCAGACTGCCTTGGCCCGAAGCATTGGCTTGTGCCTTCAATCCAACGTTATCCGACAAGCTCGCCTGCACTCCGGCTTTGAGTCCAGAGCTTACACTATGACTGGTTTCCTCAAAGACTAGGCCTTCATCATCGGCGTTAAAACGTGTCTCTGTTGATATACCTAATGAAACATCCGCAAAAGGCCCCACTTTAGCGTCAGTACCCGGAACAGCCAATAAACTTGCTCCTGCGTTGACACCGACACTGTATGTTGTAGCTTTACCTGCTCCGGGCTTTCCTAACTCAAGATATTCGCCTAGCTGCTTAGCCTGCAGTTTCTCATGCTTCATTTGCATCCAATCACACTTAGTATGCTGAGCAAGAATTGTACATAGTTCCTTTAACTCACCTTTAGGTAATTGCTTACTCAGCTTCTTAAATGCCACGTGGATTTGCTTGGTGTCTTGATAAGATAAATGACCACCTGGCTCCTCATAGTCGTTTAGGACTGGTTCCAATTGAGTTTTCAACACATCAATTGCTTTTTGATATTGCTTGTTATTTTCGTCCAATTCTTCTTTGAGCTTTGAATGAATCATTTTAACATCATCAGCGATGACTCGACGCTCTGGCGTTCCACCATTCTCTTTACCTGAACTGCTCAATTTCACCTCGGGCGGTGGCGGAGTCATAGCAGCAGGCGCACTATTTGAGCGAACTAGGCGAATTCGCTTACTCGGCTTACTCTCTTGTAAATCAGAACTCGCGACTTGATGAAGATTCTTTTCGCTTTTGCTAGAGAATGAGAAGCCTCTTAGTTGGCTTACTTTTTTTATATTCCTTCCCACTTCCTGACATTCATTTTTTGACTTCAATGCATTGGAAGAATTGGTGGTCTCACTTCTATTTGGGGTAAAAACTGCGCTTGCTCTCATGGTAATACAACCCTCTCGCTTCAGGTTACAAAACACTCACTAGTCAAAAATAAAAACTTCTTATATCAATGCAATAGTCAAGTGCCGTGAAATGACATGCTGTTCATACAACCACATAATGAATAAAAATGCACTTTAGTATGTTAACAAGCTGTTTCAAGTGTTAAGTCCAGCCGTATTTCATAAATTTTCCAAGGTTTTCATAAACAAAATATCACCATTTTTGATAATAGTGTCTTTAAAAAACCTTTTTTTAGTTAATCAGAACAACATAAGATAAATGAGATCTATCATTATGAGTGGCTATTTACAGTTTCTTGAATTGAATCAGTTAATTTTACTTGTCAAAAAAATATTTACGGAAATTTAGTGGTAAACAAAGCATTAAAAACACTTAACACAATATAAGGTCTTGTTATGCAATTTTTAAACGCAGAAAGGTGAAGGTAAGAGATATGGAAGCAGAATGGCACCAAATTAACCGACAAGTATTATTTCTGTTATCAAGGCCAAAAACACACTATAGGAGCTAAACTAAGAACAATTTGTCTTTGCATCACGAGCTGCCAGCCAACTACTAAACAAAGAAACACAAAAAGGGACACAGTAAGTTAACAGGGCTTTGACCCAATTCAACCCACTATCTCCCACAAATGCATCATATTGGTTAATAAGATTAAGCAGCGTACCCACTACTATAGCGATCATTACAGCCCGTTTAATCATCTGTTTGTTCATATAAACCCCCAGAGATAAAAGTATGTGAAAGGCGGGCTCTAGAGGTTTGATTTCCAACGCTGCGCAGCAAGCTGGTCAGAATTGCGCGATTCAATCCACCGAGTCGAACCATAGATACGCTCCTTTTTCCAAAAGGGAGCCTTGGTTTTAAGATAGTCCATTATAAATTCACAGGCTTCAAAAGCTGCACCTCGGTGAGCGCTTGATACACCCACAAATACGATTTGGTCACCAACATCAAGATCGCCCACACGGTGAATCACTCGAATACCAGATAGCGACCACCTTTGAGTCGCTTGGTCGCAAATTTCCATCAAGGCTTTTTCCGTCATTCCTGGATAGTGCTCCAAAGACAAACCTGTCACACTGTCACCAAGGTTCATATCTCTAACCTTTCCAATAAATGTCACAACAGCACCTGCTGCACTGTTGTCGGCCAGCTTTTCATATTCACAACCTACTGAGAAGTCTTCAGTTTGTACAGAGATGCTATTCACTGGATCTACCCCCCTGTTACTGGCGGGAAAAAAGCCACCTCATCCCCATCAGCGAGGGGATGATTCAAGGACACTATCGATTGGTTAACAGCCGCGAGGAGTTTGCTGGCATCCAAAGCCAAATCCCACTTCCCCTCACGGGTAGCAAGACTAGCGCGCAATGCTTCCACTGTATCAAAGCAAGCTTCCACATCTAAGCTTTCAACACCCACTAACTCTCGAGTTTGAGCAAAAAATAAAACTTTAATCATACGCTTGCCTTAAAGTGACCAGATTTACCACCCGTTTTTTCCAATAAGCGAACCTGTTCAATGACAATGTCTTTTTGTACCGCTTTGCACATGTCATAGATAGTCAGCGCAGCAACAGAAGCTGCTGTCAAAGCTTCCATTTCAACTCCTGTTTTGCCCGCTAATTTACACACGGATTCAATACGCAATTTACTTTCTGATGGCACAACTTCAATGTGCACCTCGACCTTAGACAACAGCAATGGATGGCAAAGCGGGATCAAGTCCCAGGTTCGTTTAGCTGCTTGAATTCCAGCAATGCGAGCAGTAGCCATTACATCACCTTTGTGATGCTGTCCAGAAGTGATGAGCTCTATCGTTTCTGGTAGCATTTGCACTAGAGCCTCTGCACGAGCCTCTCTCACTGTTGATACCTTTTCTGACACATCCACCATGTTGGCTTCACCTGAAGCATTAATGTGAGTTAATTGACTCATAAGGCTACTCACCCTCCAATATGCGGCATAAAGTTACATGGGCGATGTGTGGCGTCTAATTGAGGTTCAATGATTTTGGTCCACCCAGTACGACAAGCTCCGGTTGAACCTGGCAATGCAAAAATAACCGTATGATTAGCAAACCCACCTACAGCACGTGACTGAATCGTCGATGTGCCGATTTCCTGATAAGACACATGACGAAATAACTCACCGAAACCTTCAACCTGTTTATCAAACAGTGGGATCAAAGCTTCTGGAGTACTGTCTCGTGACGTAAAGCCTGTTCCCCCCGTGACCATGACAACTTGTACTTTAGGGTCTGCAATCCACTGTGAAACAATGGCTCGAATTTTGTATTTATCATCAATTACAATCTGTTTATCTATGATAGTGTGTCCTGCTTGAGTGGCACTTTCGACAAGATAAGATCCCGATGTATCATTATCTTCGGTACGAGTATCCGATACCGTTAAAACCGCAATATTGGCGGGTTGAAAGCTTTTTTCTGCATGCCCCATTTGTTCACCTATATTAGTTAATATTTTTATCTTACAGCCTTAACTTGGCCTTTAATTAAATGAAATCAAAACTTACAAAGTCTGATATTAGCCACCGATCGACGCAAGATGAGGCGTCATACCTGAATTACCGTCATGAAGAAAGTGGCTCACCGCTTTAGTTTGTAATTGGCCTTGAATGCGATCGATTAAGGCTTGCTGTTGAGAGTCTCGCTGCAATAAATCGCGCAGTTCAATACCTTGTTCGCCAAACAAGCATAAATGAAGTTTCCCTTTTGCTGATACTCTCAAACGATTGCAACTCACGCAGAAATCTCGTTCATACGGCATGATCAAACCGACTTCCCCAAGGTAATCAGGATGATAGTAGACTTGAGCTGGTCCATCGTGGGATTGTCTTTGTTTGAGCAACCATCCATCAGCTATTAGCTGATTGCGAATCGACACACCTGATACATGCTGACTTTGGAACAGCTGATCCATCTCGCCAGTTTGCATCAGCTCAATAAAGCGTAATTGAATAGGCCTGTCTTTGATCCAACACAAAAACTGCGGTAACGCTCGTGAGTTCAAATCTTTAAGTAAGACCACATTCACTTTCACTTGCTCAAAACCGACTTCAAACGCTCGGTCTATACCGGACATAATTTCAAAGTATCTATTCTCACCAGTGATCTGGTGGAACCTACTTGGATCCAAACTATCCACACTCACATTGATATGGGTTAAACCAGCATCTTTCCAACTGTGAATCTGCTTTTTCATGCGGTAACCATTGGTCGTCATCGCAACCTTAGTTATTCCGTGTGTTTGAGCCACGGTATGAACAATTTCAGCAAAGTCTTTGCGTAAAGTCGGTTCTCCTCCCGTGATCCTCACTTTGGAGGTACCACAATTAGCAAAAGCACCCACCACACGCTGGATTTCGGGGAGCGTTAAAAAAGAATTACTTTTACCCGAAGGTTTGTAACCATCAGGAAGGCAGTACTGACATTTGAAGTTACAAACATCAGTGACCGAAAGGCGCAAATAGTAAAATTTGCGCTGGAACTTATCTTCAAATTGTTGCGCCATTGAACACCTTTCCAAATACGGGAGGCCTAGCCATTTCTGGCTATGCCCTGGTGACACCACGTCACTGGCTTAGCACGCATATTCGTCAAGAACTTAGCCTGATAAGCTCGGAGTTATGGCAACTGCTTTTCGTTAGCGACAAAAACAGTAGCTAGCAGTAAAATACTCAATATTGGCCTATCTTGCTACCTCAAAAAGAGAAAAACACAGCGGAGCAGGAAAAACAATGGCATTGAGTACTTTGGGCTAATCAATTACTCTAAATTGTAGATGAATATGAAAAAATAAGAACACATTGAATGACTTTGTATAAACAAAAGAAGGTGGTTGCAATTGGAGGCGGTCACGGCTTAGGGCGTATGCTCTCAGCTCTTAAAGACTTTGGTCAAAACGCGACCGGTATCGTTGCCACAACAGATAATGGAGGCTCAACGGGCCGAATTCGCCACTGTCAAGGAGGGATCGCTTGGGGAGATACTCGCAACTGTATCAATCAGCTTATTACTTCTCCTTCGATTAGCTCTATGATGTTTGAATATCGCTTCAAAGGTTCAGGCGAACTCGATGGCCACAATCTAGGTAACTTAATGCTCACAGCCCTAGATAATCTTTCTGTTCGTCCTCTAGACGCGATTAACCTGATCCGAAATATGCTCAAGGTGGATATCAATATTATTCCCATGACGGAGCACCCTTGTGATCTCAAAGCTCTGGCTGAAAATGGTCATTGGGTAACGGGAGAAACGAGTGTTGATGAAATGCCGGATAAACTGGTTCGCTTAGAACTCTCTCCTCAAGTTCCTGCGACCAGTGAAGGTGTACTCGCTATCGAGCAAGCGGATGCGATTATTCTTGGGCCGGGAAGCTTTTTAACCAGTATCATGGCTCCCTTACTTTTACCGGAAGTTGGTAGAGCAATAGAAAATAACTCAAACGCGAAGCTTGTTTTTATTGAGAACCTGTCTGCCGAGCACGGTCCTGCAGGAAAAATGAGCTTGAAAGAGAAGCTCGAGTGGTGTGAAAGATCTTGTCGCGGGCGCAAAATTGATATCGTTGTTGGCGAAAAGGAACACCCAGAACTCACTGATTGGCAGTGTCTAACAACCTCTCTCGCGTCACCAAACAGAGAATGGCGACACGATAGAGGTAAACTCCAATCCGTTATAGAGTCATTACTTAGCGAGTAATGTTTGGTAACGCTGCTGCGTTTGTGTCAGTAGCGTTATCATTGCCTCCTGCGTTGCTTCTACGTCAATCATTTCACCAAGTTTAGCCTTGGCATCAATTTCTATGGCAAGTGCACATAAAGATTCGGCTCCAAAGCTTGCAGCACTACTTTTCAATGCATGGCAAATCTCTTTCAGATAGGCTTCTTGATCTCGGCCTTCGTCCTTTAAAGCTTCGATATATTGAGCCATTTCATTAAGAAATATGTCAAGCAATATAGGGACATTGCTGGCACCGATTTCACTCGATAATTGATCAAGTTTATGTTTATTGAGTAGTTCCATTCGACTATTGCGTTTCCTTTGCTGCGTTCCAGTTCTGAAGTTTACGATAAATCGTTGATGGGCTGACGTCCAGATAGCCAGCTGCTTTGGGAATATTTCCGTCACATGCGTCAATAGCTTGTTCTATCGCCTTTTTCTCTGTCATCCAAAGAGGGAATATATCGTTGACCGTGAGCTCATCTTTTTCTTGCCAGTCAACCCTAATGTGATTGTCGGTCGGTACATTGAGTGGGGGTGGCAACATATCTATCGAAATATGTTCGCCGTTATTGAGCACGACCACATTTCGTAATACGTTTTGCAACTGACGAACATTACCCGGCCATTCGTATTGTGCGAAACGATTGACAACTTCAGGCGTCAGCCTAACAAAGTCTTTACCTTCCTCCTTAGACATAAAACCGAGCAAAGAATACGCGATTTCTATCACATCATCACCACGATCCCTCAATGGAGGTAGATGCAGCGGGATGACGTACAGTCGATAATACAAATCCTCTCTAAAGCGCCCTTCTTGAACCTCTTTCCATGGATCACGGTTTGTTGCACAAACAAACCGCACATCGACACTCTTCATTTTTGAAGAACCTACTTTTTGAAAGGTTCCAGTTTGAATAAAGCGTAGGAGTTTAGTTTGTAAATCAAGATCCATCTCACACAGCTCATCAAGAAACAGTGTTCCACCATCAGCAAGTTCAGCAGCGCCTTGCCTGTCAGTAGCTGCTCCAGTGAAGGCACCTTTGACATGACCAAATAACTCACTTTCGATTAAATCTTTCGGGATTGCAGCACAGTTAATTGCAATAAAGGGCTTATCCCCACGTTTGCTTGCCGCATGAATGGCTTCAGCACATACCTCTTTACCCGTTCCACTCTCACCAGTAATAAAAATACTGGCTTTACTCGAGGCTGCGGAATCTATCGTTCGATACACAGCCTGCATAGTCTGACTACTACCAATGAAGCCTTGATAGTTTTGATTTCCGGGATTATCAGCGGCATTCCTTAGTTTGCTCGCTTTACGAATTGCATTGTTTACGGTGACACGCAGCCTGTCCGCTTCACAAGGCTTGATCAAAAAATCCTGAGCACCGTGACGCATGGCCTCTACAGCAGTATCGATTGAGCCGTGAGCAGTCATAAAAATAACCGGAATATCGGCATTTTTCTGTTTAACCGCATGTAAGACATTCATCCCTGTCATATCAGGGAGTCTCAAGTCAAGTAGGATGAGATCTGGTGTACGGAAACTAATACTCTCAATCGCATCTCGCCCCGTGCCAACAATATTAATATCGATGCCAAGAGGCGCGAGGTAAGAGCGATATAGTGCCGCAACTGAAGCAGTATCCTCCACCATCAATAAATATTTAGACTTTTGTGTGTCAGTATTTTGATGCATAACCTAGCCAGATTCTTCTTTGCAAATTGTATAAATAATTGCATTGCGCTTTGCATTATGCAAATTTAATACGTAAAAAAAATATAAAACCTTAAAATATAGAGGGTTAGAAGTTGGCATGGTTAATGCTTTACTAACATTGACCCTATGGGTCACCTAGCCAACTGACGTTGTTAGTGAACAAAGTATTCACAAGAATAGCCAATAGACACTTTCTACTGGCTTTTTTTTTGCCTCGAGATTTATTGCCTTGTGAAGGATAATCTCAAAAACCCTTTCTAAGCCCATAAAACCTCAAACTATATAGCAACTCATCACGCTTTGATACATTAGCTATTGGCAATGAACTGCTGGCGGAGTACTTCTATTTCATCCCGTTTTTGCGCCGCGAATTCAAATTCCAAATCCTGAGCATGTTGATACATTTGTGACTCTAGCTTTGCAATCTCTTTTTCAATTTCCTGTGGAGTCATAGCCTCATATGTTTGTGGCGATTCCGCAACTTTAGACAAAGGAACAGGCTTCGCAGCACGCTGTTTTTTGCTCTTGGTAATGTCACCGAGCTCCATAATATCTTTAACATTACGTTTAAGTGCCTGAGGCTCTATGCCCATGTCATCATTATAGGCTTGTTGTTTCTCCCTGCGACGATTCGTCTCATCTATGGCTTTACGCATAGACTTGGTAACACTATCAGCATAGAGAATCGCTTTACCATGAATATTACGTGCCGCTCTTCCTATGGTCTGAATAAGGGAACGCTCTGAGCGTAAAAAACCCTCTTTATCTGCATCCAATATCGCCACTAAAGACACTTCTGGCATATCGAGTCCCTCTCTGAGCAGGTTAATACCCACCAACACATCAAACTCACCTAAGCGCAAATCTCTGATAATCTCAACCCTCTCAACCGTATCTATGTCCGAATGCAGATAGCGAACCTTTACATCGTGTTCAGTTAAGTACTCGGTCAAGTCTTCTGCCATACGTTTGGTTAATGTGGTCACTAACACCCTTTCATCTTTCGCAGCTCGGATCCGGATTTCAGAGAGCAAATCATCAACCTGGGTAGCGACTGGCCTTACTTCCAACTCAGGGTCTAACAACCCTGTGGGCCGAACAACTTGATCGGCAATTTCACCATCTGACTTCTCTAACTCATAGTTGCCTGGGGTTGCTGAGACAAATATGGTTTGTGGGGCCAAGGACTCAAATTCTTCAAATTTAAGAGGGCGATTATCTAGAGCAGAAGGCAACCGAAAGCCAAACTCCACCAAAGTTTCTTTACGCGATCTGTCTCCTTTGAACATGGCGCCTATCTGCGGAACCGTCACGTGAGATTCATCGATAACCAGAAGTCCATCATGCGGCAGATAATCAAATAAAGTCGGCGGCGGTTCCCCCTCATTTCGTCCACTCAGGTATCTCGAGTAGTTTTCGATTCCAGAGCAAAAACCCAACTCCATCATCATCTCAACATCAAATAACGTTCGCTGAGAGATACGCTGCTCTTCAAGCAACTTATTATTATCGAGTAAGTATTTCTTTCTTTGTTCCAGCTCAACTTTTATATTTTCAATCGCATCAAGAATTTTATCCCTAGGCGTCACATAGTGAGTTTTTGGATAGATAGTAAAACGCGGAAGGTCTCGTTGTTTTACTGCCCCAGTTAAAGGGTCAAAAACGCTAATACAATCAATCTCATCATCAAACATCTCAATACGCACAGCATCTTGATCTGATTCTGCGGGAAATACATCGATGACTTCCCCACGCACCCGAAATTGTCCGCGCTCAAATGCGACATCGTTCCGACTGTATTGCAACTCTGCCAAACGGCGTAAAATATCCCGTTGATCCATGATGTCACCACGACGCAAATGCAACATCATCTGCAAATAAGATTGGGGATCTCCAAGGCCATATATGGCTGAGACAGACGCGACAATAATCGCATCTTTGCGTTCGAGTAATGCTTTAGTTGCCGATAAACGCATTTGCTCAATATGGGCATTGACAGATGCATCTTTCTCAATAAACGTGTCCGTTGTGGGTACATAAGCTTCGGGCTGATAGTAGTCGTAGTATGAGACAAAGTACTCAACAGCATTATTTGGAAAGAATGCCTTCATCTCACCATACAACTGCGCAGCTAACGTTTTGTTCGGCGCGAGCAAAATTGCGGGGCGTTGAGCCTTAGCAATAACATTGGCCAAGGTAAAAGTTTTCCCTGATCCTGTTACTCCCAGAAGGGTTTGGTGTGCAAGGCCCGAATCTAGGCCTTCATACAACTGCGCGATCGCCGTAGGCTGATCACCCGAGGGTTGGTAATCCGAGATCAACTCAAAAACTTTACTCATCTACACCTCTATCCACTCTGAAGATATGTCCCGTCTATTTTGTCTGTATATATGTACAGATACAATAGTTTAGAAAAGTTTTTCTAACTGATCTGATAGCGACTTGTCACCCAAAAATACGAGAAAGCTCATTTTATATATAGATAGTTGTGTCCTGCAATGCTTGCCCACAGAACACTATAAAAAAAGTCACATGTTATCCACATTATTTTCAATGTTTAAAAATTACCCATTCGGATAAATTTTAACTTGTCTACGAAAAAAACATCATTAATCTTACCAATCATCCCACTGGGTAAGGGTTCAGAGACCATTATGTTGTATTTATGTTTAGGCAAAAATACCTACTCTAAAAGTGAATTTTGATTTCTTCATAATAATCAACATGGTTATCCACAATTTTGGTGGATAACTGAATTGATCCATTGAGCCAAAAGGCCTAGTAAAAAGTAAAGTACTTTTTATTAAAAAAAATCTTTAGTTAATCCTATTTTCTTGTTGACACCTATCAGACGGATCGCTAATATTCACGGCGCTTCAGAGCAATTCCCCCTTAGTTCAGTTGGTAGAACGGCGGACTGTTAATCCGTATGTCGCAGGTTCGAGTCCCGCAGGGGGAGCCAAATTCAACAAAAAAGACGTCCTAGGACGTCTTTTTTGTATCTAAACCTAGCTACTTCAAGGGATTGCATTCTCTTAACGTCTTTTCCTGACTCGTACTAGCTTAGAAGTTTAGGTACACAAATAGGTAAATTATCCGTATATTCCAATTTACGGTGTACTTTTTGCCTTTAATTCAGTGTACTATTTTGAAAGCTAGGGCACTCCGTTCGCCTACAGATAACGCGATCATTCCTTGTTAGGAAAAACAACGACCGCTTGAGTTCCTGTGCTTGTGTCGCTATTTAAAACCAACTCCCCACCAAGTCCATTGATCGCATTCAACGCTACTGTTAACCCCATACCTCTGCCATCGCCTACGGGTTTTGTAGTATAAAAAGGCTCAAACACCATGTGTAAGTCTTCAGGTCCGATTCCACACCCGTTGTCTTCAAGCGTTAAGCGTATCTGAGCGGGCTCTACTTCACATCGGTATATTATTTTTGCATCCTGTGCTCGTCCTCGCAAAGCATCCAGAGCGTTCAAATGTAAATTGCTCAATGCCAAATTGAGCATCGTTGGACTCGTTTCTATAACCACATCAGAGTCAATAAAATTCTCTACCAAAGGCTGTCGCTCTCTTTCATAGCAATGGATTTTAATCACCTCATCACAAAGCACTTTGAGACTACAGGGCTCTCGCTCTGAATTCACGCCTCGAGACAAACTGCTTAAATCTGAAACTATACTTTTTACCCTCAATAAGCTTGCTTGAGAGTCTTGGATCACCGAAGACAAATCCTCAAATATAAATGAGACGTCTTTTTGTTTCTTAAAGTCTTCAATATTTTCAGGCACATCAGCTTTACCTGAGGCCTTAAGCTGGTTAATGAAGTCATCATGCATAGTCAGTAAGTTCAATATAGCTTCAGTATAATCGCTTAACGGTGTAAAATTTCCTAAGGCGACACCTAACGGGTTATTAATTTCATGAGCTATACCCGCAGTCAAGCGGCCTAGACTGGCCATTTTTTCAGAGTGCACCAACTGTTCTTTAGCCATGCTGAGTTCCGATAAGGAAGATCTTAATCGTTGATAGTTGTATCTCATACGACGCTGAGATTCCAAATTCTCAAGAATAATTTTCAACTGAACAGCTGCTTCCTCTAATATCTTTATTTTGGAGAACGTAAAACGCTCCGCCTGAGCCTTATCCACCAAACAGATAATAGTGCAAGAGTGCTTTTCTAGAATCCATACAGGAAAAACTAATGCATGAGGCTGTTTTTCTAGCTCAGAAAATTTGATATCTGGCTTAGTCATACTTAAATAAGGACGCCAAAGAGAAGTACATTCCGCGTCGACTTTAACCATTTTGAGCTTAGAATCCGGCGTAGCCTGATATACGAGTAACTCGGGTTCTAGTTTCTTAGTGTCACGTAAGAGATACGTTTGACGGGCCCCACAAAAAGCATCGAGCTCGTTGACAAATTCGGCCATGACTTGGTTTGGGGAAGCATTACCACGGTTGAACTTATTTATTTTGGTGAGCAGATTAAGATATCTCTCATGTTGTTGTAGACGCTTAAAGACCGCCCGTTGTTTTCTCAGCTCACATTGAATATCACGTAGTGCGTCATCATGTCGGTACATATCAGGTGACAGTGTGCGGTCTGCTTCTTTAGCAGTTTCTGCGGCCGCTGATACTGCCCACAACGCAACAAAGTAGTTCTTCAGGTTACTGCGTAAAAACGACTCCAGTTCTTGAATATAACGCTGTGTGTTGTCTCCAACATCAAGAATCACCACTCCAACCTTATGTGATCTCAGCCATGTCTTGGCCTGTTTCACGTTCTCGGTTTGTTCAAACTCTATCTCGCTGAAATAGCTCGGAGTTTCAGCGTTCTGTGACACAAGCAATAGTTCATTCACCGACTTGTCCTTGAAGCAGAATGGAGACTACAATAAAAATAGTGCAATTTAATGCATAAGGGCAACTATGATTCGTTTACTCTATTACAGCAAAGTATCGCGTGAAATGACCATGATGGAGCTCAAAGGCATATTGGACGTTGCTCGCAAGAATAACCATCAACGTGGTATTACAGGTATGCTGTGCTTCGATAACGAATATTTTCTGCAAATATTAGAAGGCGAGCCGACCACCGTCAGCGAATTATTTTTAATCATAGGTAATGACGAAAGGCACCACGACGTAACAATTATGAGCGTGCAATCTGTCGAAAAAAGGGCGTTTGGTGAGTGGAACATGGGGTACGCTGGCAGTAGCGAAGCTCTTCAGACCCAATTAGCTGCGCTTATGATTGATACATTCGACCCAACTGTGCTAGATAACAAACAAGCAGCTGCCTTACTTTATGAATTATCAAAAACTCAAACGTCTCTATAAGTCTCCATTTTTCGAGAGGGGTAAGTAACTTAACACAACTGAGGACTCTTTGTTTGATAGTCGAGGGCGAGCATGGCAGTGATGGCTCATTACAATGAATAGTCGGGACATAGCTGGCTGTGCCTCGACATCCTGATAAACCTTTGTCAGAACTCGATTGTCTAAATGATCTTCTTATTGTTAAACTCACGCTTGGGTTATCGGTAAAAAAATACCAAAGCAGGTCCCCACCCCCACCTTGCTGTTAACACTGATGTGACCACCGTGTTTTTCGACCAAGTTGTGGGTTACGGACAAGCCCAACCCGGTGCCTTCGCCCACTTTCTTAGTGGTGTAAAATGGGTCGAAGATTTTCTCTTTGACCTCGTCGGACATCCCTGAACCATCATCTTTGACTTTGATCAGGATACCTTGCACGCCTTTGTAGACCTGCGTCTGAGTGCTGACGGTGAGTGTCCCTTTATCCTCACACGCGTGGGCGGCATTAATGAACATATTAATGAGGATCTGCTGAATACTTTGCCCATCAGCCTGCACCGAGGGAAGCTCGGGCAGCAAGTGCTTGGTCACCTCCATCTTGTATTTGATTTCATTCCACACCACTTTCAGCGAATCGTCGATACAGCAATTGATGTCGCACTGCTCCCTCGTATTTCCACCTGCGTGGGTCACTTGCTTGAGGCTCGATACGATGTTGCGAACTCGGTCAAGTCCGCCAAGCGTTTCGTCGATCAGCGCCTGCGTGTCGTCTTTGAGTTCGTCGATTGCCAACGCTTGACGCTGCTGCTCGTATTGATGTTTCAGACCGTCTGGAAGTTCCGCTTGGGTCATCATCCACTGGTCGAGTTGAAATATGTGTGACAGGTATTCACTCAGGGTTTGGACGTTGCTCATCGAGAACCCGACGGGGTTATTGATTTCATGAGCCACCCCAGCGGCTAGTTGGCCGATGGATGCCATTTTAGCGGCCTGAATGAGCTGCTTTTGACTCACTTTTAATTCTTCCAGTGTCTTTTCCAGCACGATCACGTTATCGTACAAATCTCGCGTTTTGTCCGCCAGTAAACACTCGGCTTCGGTTCGCGCTAACCGCTCACGCTCGTAGGCGCGCTGATAATTTACCCCACCGCTCATGGTTACGCTCCATTAATCAAATGAAACGATGATCTTGCAGTGCTGATCGTCCCGATGCAGGCACTCTGGATGCGCTAAGTGGATGGGTTGGTTGAAATGTTCAGAAGCGCCAACAATCAGTCCTTCCGCTAGTTCACACAGCGCTCTGTCAGAATTATAATAAATCACCAACGACCCATCGTCTTGTTCCTCGTATGCGAATGTGGGCAGGTAGGCTTGTGGGTAGAGCCGTTTGACTTCTTTGTGAATGACGCTGTCGATCGCGAGCAGGAAGGTTTTGAGATCAGTGATTTGCGAGATGTCGGCGGGGCAACTATCATAGAGTTTCTTGAATAAGTAGTGGCCAAATGCACGCACCAGTTCCCCTGCGGGCAGGTTGGTTTTCTCGGCTAACACACCAACCATGTTGATCAGCTCACTGTCGGCGTAGTTACCACCTGCCGTGTAGACACCGCCGGATTCTGGTTCGGTCGAGTCGATCAGATCATCGAGCATCTCCATGCCCATTTTTTCGACGATCATATCGGAAAATGCTGTAAAGACGGCTCCTTGCATACCGATCTCCTTCTCTAATGGCTGATGACAGGTCAAACGCCAGCGCCTTGAAGCTCACGCTGCTTCTTTTAGGTATAGCACCAAATGATTAAAAAATCGGGGAAAAATCGTCTATTTTGTTACTAATGTGCGTGTTCAAAACCGTGAAACATTCTCAAACTCCCGCTTTGACCAAACCTAACCGGATTCGAATTTTTCCACCTTTTGTCTACGCTTTAAGTAAGTTGGCTATGAGAAGGGGTAACAACATGAAAAAACTGGCATTGGTTGCGTTAATCGTCGGGCTGCCACTACAGGCTCAGGAAAACGTCCTGACGTTCGGCGTAGTTCCACAACAATCGGCAATCACCCTCGCCAAAAACTGGGCACCGATCTTGCAGCACCTGTCTGAAGAGACTGGCTACAAAATCGTCTTTCGCACCGCCAAGGACATACCAGAGTTTGAGCAACGTGTGCTCAAAGGCGAGTACGACATCGCCTACATGAACCCTTATCACTATACGGTGTTTCATCAAAAACCGGGGTACGAAGCGTTTGCCAAACAAAAAGACAAGCAGATCCGTGGCATCGTCATCATCAAGAGTGACAGTCCCATCCAAGACTTGAAGGATTTGAACGGTGAAACCTTGGTCTTTCCTTCGCCCGCAGCCTTTGCCGCGAGTGTCGTCCCCCGGTCGTCGTTGCAAGCTATGGGGATCACCTTCACGCCGCAATATGTCTCTTCGCACGATTCGGTATACATCAACGTCGCCAAAGATTTCTTCCCAGCAGGGGGGGGAATAGAGCGTACCCTTAACAACACCGATCCAGCGGTACGCAGTCAGCTCAAAGTGTTGTGGCGCACCCCCGGCTACACACCGCATGCATTTGCGACACATCCCGCTTTGCCGCCAGACGTAAGCGCGAAGATCGCCGAGGCGATGTTGGCACTGAATGACGACAGCGAAGGACAAGCGCTGTTAGGGCGGATCAAATTCAAAGGGATCGAGCCGGCGCGGGACAGCGACTGGGACGATGTCCGTGCCCTAAATATCACCTTGCTCGACAAGTATCTAACACCTTAGGTTTGAACCATGTCACTGAGACTGAAAACCATCCTCGGGGTGGCCCTGATTGAAGCTGTTCTGTTGGCTATTTTATTGACGTTGACGCTCAATTACTTGCGCACGACCAACTTTGACGGTTTGGATCAACGCGCTTTTTCCACCTCTGACTTGTTCGCCTCCACGGTCAAAAATGCGGTGCTCTCTTACGATTTGGCGACCGTCGAGTCCTTTACCCAAGAGTTGTTGCACAACGAAGACATAGTCTATGTAGCGGTATTCGGTGAGGGTGGGCAAGTACTGTCAAGTGTCGGTTCGGTACCCAGTGATCACGATCCTTCACGCTTGGATAAGGGCTCGCATCAAGTGACGGATGGTATTTTTGATGTCTCGAGCCCGATCACCGAAGCTGGAATCGAATTTGGCGCGGTGTGGCTTGGCTTTGACATGTCGACTCTTAATGCTGCCATCGATTCGGCCAAGAAATGGAGTACGCTTATCGTGGTCGGCGAAATGACCTTAGTGGCGCTATTCTCCTATGTGCTCGGAGCGTATCTGACTCAACGATTGAGCGAACTGCGACGGGCCGCAGACGACATCGCGGCTGGTGCTCGGGATGTAGACGTTCGCACTGACGGCCGAGACGAGCTAGCCACGGTGTCGCGTGCCTTTAGTAACATGGTCGCCCAGATCAAAGTGTCCGAAGACAAAGCTGAACGCTATCAAAACGAGTTGGCGAAAGCCAACGCGACATTAGAGAGCCGAGTGCAAAGGCGCACGCAAGCGCTGACCGAGGCCAATCGTCAGTTGACGGCCACGAATGAGCAACTCAAAAATACCCAAGAGAAACTGGTCGAGTCGGAGAAACTGGCTTCGATTGGTACCATGGCTGCTGGGGTGGCGCATGAAATCAACAACCCCATGGGGGCTGTGAGCAGTAACCTTCAAATGTGCCAGACCTACCTAGGTACTTACCAAACATGGATTGAGCGCAGTGAAGCGTTGCGCGATGGCAGCGATGCTCAAGCCAATCAAGACCTAGAGCAATGGAAACAAGCACAGTACGTAGAGTGTCTAGAGGAAGACTTTCGTGACAGCCTGAACGATGCGCTGGTGAGCGTGGATCGGGTCCGGGCGATCGTCACGGCGTTGCAACGTTACGCCACCCAGCTTCACCAAGAAAAAGGCAGTCGAGAGCCCATTTTGCTCAAACAGTTAGTGACTCACTGCCTGGAAACGCTGGCGCCGCCGGAGACGTTGAGCATTACTGTGAGCACGTCGCTCACTGACTTACCCCCATGGCGCGTGCACCCAGACGACTTTCGACAGTTATTTACTGAACTGCTGAGGAACGCCATTCAAGCGTGCGAGCGCAAGCCTAACCCAGAGGAAGGCCAGATCTCCATAGCCGCCCAACAAGACGGCCAACGTTGGGTGATCCACGTGGTTGATAACGGGGTGGGTATTGAAGCGGCGGATCTCAAGCGGGTGTACGACCCCTTCTTTACCACCTTGCCAGTTGGCCAAGGAATGGGGCTGGGATTGACCTTTGCATATAATATCGTGCGTCATCATGATGGAGTGATGCGCGTACAAAACCGCGATGTCGGCGGTGTGGTTGTCACGCTGGCCTTCCCCCTTTCGCTCTCAGATCAGGCGATCAACGAAACTGCAGATAGTGCGTGATTTGCGTATTAATATCTTTTAATTGCAGTTGAAGGTCGGCCGCCATGGTGGTGATGGCCCCGTTGCACACCGCGCCATCCTTACACGCCGTTTCTAGGGCGAGCGCCTCTTCGGCCACTCGCTCAGCACCGACAAACTGGCTGGCCGCCTTCAGTGAATGCACCGTGCGATAAAATCTGGCGTTGACCACTTCCCCTAGAGCCGGAACGGGCATTGCTAAATATTGATTGGTCAACCCCTGATATGCGGTGAGCAATTCTTCAATGCCCTCCTCTCCCACTAACCCGGCAATGGTATCTGGGGAAAAACCGTAGGTAGGTTTTGTCATATTTACCCCTCTTTCTAACGGATCAGACGTACACGGCAATAGGCACTTCGACGGACGCTTCAATTTGTTTCAGTTTATTGAGTAACGCCTCGTTGATCTCTTGTCCCGCAGACAGCATCATCTGGCCGTTCGGGTGATACACGTCCTGCTTAAGCACGGCGCCAATTTTAAGTTCATCAAGGCCGACACATAAGTCGACGTCGGCGTCTTCCACTTCGGTCTTGAGCACTTCCAAGAAATGGCGAACCACCTCAGGATCGTACAGCGTGCCCGCTTGTTGCTCTATAAAGGCCCTCGCACTGCTCGGCTTGAGACGGGCGGAGTTGTGCAGATTAGAAACAAAAAAGTCGTAATTTTTGATCACGCGTAAAATACGGGCACCGACGGGGATGGCATCCCCGGCAAGATGATCAGGGTGGCCAG
This sequence comes from Vibrio sp. Of14-4, assembly GCF_022347625.1. NCBI lineage: Bacteria > Pseudomonadati > Pseudomonadota > Gammaproteobacteria > Vibrionales > Vibrionaceae > Vibrio > Vibrio sp. Of14-4. The sequence continues at coordinate 52,414 of NZ_JAKRGI010000017.1, forward strand.
TCCCGTCAAAGTTTTCGTCCTGATGACGAATGATATCTACCAACGGTTTAAAGCGCTTAATTTGACCAATGATAGTGGCGCCGACTTCCGCGTTTGCCGGAGGAGCTAGGCGGATCTGCGCCCCCTCTCCTTGGGTCGTCAGTACTTCGGGCGCGGGGTTATCACCTATCAAGCCAATTTCATGCAGCAGGGCACTCAAGTAACAATGGGTCACCTGGTTTTCGGGCAGTGCCATATGTGCCGCGACCAACTTAGTGTATTCGGCGACCCGCTCACTTTGGTGGTGTGGCTGGCCAGTGGCGTGTTGAATAATGGCGGACAGAGCGGCGAGGATGTCTTTAAACGTTCGAGTCCGACTGGTCAGCAGCACGCTCATCTTCTTATTAGAATCTTGCAATGCGGCAGTGCGCTGTTTGACTTTGTCTTCTAGGGCGTCATTCCAGTCACTCAGTTGAGCGTTCTTTTGTTGCAGTTCATCAGTCAGCGCCTGCTTTTGGCGGCGCAATTCGAACAGTTCAGAGGCTTTAGACAGCATCAGTTTCAAGCCTTCGTTGTCCCAAGGTTTGGCAATGTAGGTGTGGATCCCCCCTTCATTGACCGCTCGAATGGTCGACTCCATGTCGCTGTACCCCGTTAAGAGAAACCGAATGGAGTTAGGACGGATCGCGCGGGCTTTAGTGAGAAATTCCGCGCCGTCCATCTCAGGCATGCGCATGTCAGAGATGATGATCGACACGTCATGCTCTTCCAGATGCGCCAAGGCGTCATGACCGTTGTTGAACGACACCACTTGATAATCAAAACGCAACACACGCGTCAAGGACTTGAGAATGTCGGGTTCGTCGTCCAAGAGCAAAAGGTGCAACTTTTCTGAGGGGGAACTGACGTCAGCATCATTCATAATTCGGCTCCTGTCACACGGTTGTCTAAAAAATACAAAAATTCGTCTAGGGGCAGTGGCGGACTGACCAGATACCCTTGAATGCGAGTGCAGCCTTTGCGCTTAAGGTACTTGGCCTGACGGCGCTTCTCGACCCATTCTGCGACCACCTCCATTTTGAGTGATTTGGCGCTGTTGGTGATCGAGGACAAAATGACCTCATCGGATAAATTGTTGCCCAGAGCACGAACGAAGCGGCCGTCAATTTTTACCGCATCGAACGGCAGTTCGCACAGGGATTCAAAACCTGAGTACCCGGTACCAAAATCGTCCATAGCAATCGTGATTCCCAGATCATGTAACTGATGAAACTGCGTGAGGGCCCGCGGGTAGTCGAAGATCTGATCACTTTCCACTACTTCGAGTTCGATATCGCTAAGGACCACCGCAGGGTGGGGCTCAAGCTCATGCAGTAAGCGCTGGGCATACCCTGTGATCAGTTGCTTGGCCGTGACATTAACACTCACCGTCAACGTCCCCGGTGCGCCTTTGCGTTTCAACATGGCCACGGCATGACGCAGCATGACGGCGGTCAGCATGTCGTCGAGGTCATACTTATGGATCAAATGCAAAAAATCCGCTGGGCTTTGATAGGAATTGTCAGGCAGTCGGCGTCGAACCAAGGCTTCACAGTGAGTAATATCACCAGTCTCGAGTGCCAATTGGGGTTGGAAAAACGCCTCGACTTTGCCCTGATCCAAATCTTGGATTAGGGTGCTTAATTCGGTGTACTCCTCTGCGATAGCCCGATTGCCCTCTTGCACCAGCCAGTAGACGTGAGCATTGATGGGTAAAGCGTTGGCTTTACTCGACGACATCTGTTGCTTATTCCAACCATCCCATTGTTTGGCCTCGCTAACGTAACAGCGCATGTCAACCGCTTGTGGGTGCGCTGAACAGATCGCCTTAATGCGCTGACTAAGGGTGTCAATCGTTCGATGGCCTTCGGCCGAGTATTCGGTGAGCGTGACAAACTTGTCATCAGCTCGATACCAGATCTGATCCGTACTGCGCTGGATCGCGATGGCCATCTGCTGGATCAGGGTGTTGCCAGAGGCTTTACCATGCGTGTTGTTGTAGGCGTCCAACTCGGCAATGTCGACAATAACCAACAGCCAAGGCCGGCCATTCTCCGTGTGCTCAGGCAGCAACGCCAAACGTCGGTCAAGCTCTCGGCGAGTCGCCATTTGAGTTCGCCGATCTCGAACGGGATCATGGTCATGCAACGTGGTGGTGATGGCTGAGACCAGTTTATTGGCGTCCCAAGGTTTATCCACGTACTGATTGAGTACGCCAGCGTTGATGGCCGCCGTCACCCCACTCAGATCAGCTTGGCCTGACAACATGATCGCGGGGACTTCTGGGTGTCGTTGCTTAACTTCCAGCAGCAGTTCGGTGCCGGTCATCATAGGCATACGGTAATCGGTGATGATCAAATCGATGTGGTGGGCGTCGAGGACCTCGAGCGCCTGGGCCGCGTTTTCCGCAGTGTGTACGGCGGCGACTTTAAAGCGCAACTCTCGTCGTAGCGCATTTCGGATGCTCATTTCATCATCCACTATGAGAATCTCAGCAAAATCCATGACAACCCTTCTTGTCGACTGTGTTAACTGATCGGATCGGCCGCGTCCGCCGTGGTTTTGTGTACAGGTAGAGTTAGCGTAAAGATGGTCCCCTCACCCACTTCGCTATCCACTTCGATGGTTCCCCCGTGTGCATTGACGATCCCATATGACACAGAGAGGCCCAGTCCTGTGCCATCGCCGACGGGTTTGGTCGTAAAAAACGGTTCGAAGATCGCCGACAGGTTTTCTTTAGGGATACCAGCGCCGTTGTCTTCGATCTGAATTTGCACCAGGTCGTTCGCGAGTGGTTGCACCCGCACTCGGATCACCCCTTTTTCTTGAATGGCGTGACTGGCGTTAACCAACAGATTGAGAAACACCTGGTTAAGTTGCATAGGTTGGCAGTAGACACTTGGCACGTCGTCAGCGTATTCGCGCTCGACGGTGGCGGTGTATTTGATTTCGTTATTGATGATGCGCAGAGTGGAGTCTAATCCTTGTCTGAGATCACTATAAAGCCATTCAGAGTCGTCGGCGTGGGAGAATTCTTTCAGGTTCTTAACAATCGCCATCACTCGGGAAGAACCCTCCAGCGACTCGGCGATCAGATCGGTGACGTCCTCCAGCACATACGTCAGTTGAGACTGTTCCATCAACTGCCGTTTTTGCTCGATCAGCGGTGCGTCACCCGACCCGTCGATCGCTTTCTCCAGTGTACTCACGACGTCAGAGATCTTGCGAAAGTAGTCGTCCAACGTCTGAATGTTGGAGGTAATAAAGCCGAGAGGGTTATTGATTTCATGAGCGATGCCCGCCGACAGTTGACCAATCGATGCCATTTTCTCCGACTGCAGCAGTTGGCTTTGGGCATTTTTAAGGTGGGCTAACGCGTCTTTGAGTTCTTTTTGTTCACGATGCAGGCGGCGAGACAGGCTCTTTAGTTCGGTTTGTTGACAGGCTTGAGTAGTGAGATCGTAAACACAGATGCACACGTGGTCCAGAGCACCGTCTTGGCCATGGATAGGGATAAACTCCAGATCTTGGAACATTTCCTCTTCGTGTCCAGATACTTGGCGAGAAGACTGGAACGGCAGAACGTGGGGGGCTTGTTCCCAAGACGAAAAGCTTGGCGATTCAATGACAAACGCCGTGTCGATTTTGCGTTTCAGTAACGCGGCGCCATCTGAGAAGACCGACAAAACGTTTTGCCCCAGTAGCGCGTCTTTGGCGAGGCCTGCCCGTGACTGGAAGTACGCGTTGGCCATCACGATGGTGTAGTCTTTACGAACGATGCACATAGCCACCGACAGTTGGTTGAGTAAATCTGAGAGCGCCAGTTTTGCTTTCATATCTCCCCCTTGCTATAACCACTCATCCAATCGGTTTACGATGACATTAAACCCACCTTCGGCGAAACAAATGATGGTCTTGGTTTCAAAACTTGCAGACTCGATCAAGAAAGAAACATGCAAAATTATCGCTTGTTGCCATTTATTGCTTGGAATGGGTTGGCGCGCCGGTGAATACATAACCGGTGGTTGAGTCCGCGTACCCAGCTCAATTTGCTCACACAACCCTCTCAAGCTCGCGCCAGACAGGATGTTCGACACCTCGAGCAAACTATCGTGAAGCGTTTGGCTATCGATCACTTGGTCATCGTCCAGTGCCAACAAATCACTGGCAATGGTGTGGCCGCCTTGTTTAGTCAGTTGGGTAATGACTTCGCCGGTCATTTGGCCGAAAAACGGTTGTCTAGTGTAGTAATTGGCTTTGACATCACCGAACATTTCCATCAACTGACCCGGCGAAGCGATGTCAATGCTGGGAATAGTCAAAGTCACTGGATGATTGAGCAAAGTGGCCAGTTTACAGGCCGCCTGACCCATCGAAATGTTGAGCAACTCTTTGAGCGAGTCTTCATGGTCGGCACTTAAGGTCGGATTCATATTATGCCCACCTTATGCAGCAGTTCTTTCAACATCGACGCGTCTAGTGGCTTTTTAAGAAACGACACTGCGCCCAGTTCCATGACTTTTTGCTGAGACGTAGGCTGAATGTCAGCGCTGATCACAAACACGAAGTTCCGAGCGGCCTGTTTTTTTAGCTCAGACAAAACTTCAAAGCCGTCCATGATGGGCATGGTCAGATCCAAAAACATGACGTCGGCTTTGCCCTCATGGAATTTTTCAAGGGCTTCTACCCCATTGGTGGCTTCATAAACGTTGTCGTGCAGCTCTGGTGGCAAGGCACGCATCACAGCTTTCCGTGACATTTTAGAATCATCAACAATGGTGATTGAAATGGATGACATAGGCTCCTCCTACTCTTCCGGTGATTGCAACAGGGCCGGCAACACGGCCAATGGCTCAGGCAGGGAGTCCATCCATTCATTCAACATCCCGGCATTCTGCGCTTGCATATAGTCGTGGCAAAAGTGCATCAGTTGACCCATTTCCCACTGATGAGGTTCAGATACGTCGAACGTCTGGCCGAGTGTCAGAATCGCTTCAGCCACGGGCGAATGGTAGCCCCACAGGATCAGCACGTAGGCACTGATTACGTCGGTGTCTCGATAGCCCACTTGCAAATCAAGCGGATTGTCGCTATCCAGCGCTTGCGTGTGGCCCATCTCCATAAGGATCAATTCCCCAATCGCAGACAATAAACACACTAGATAGACGTTGTCTTGCTCTTCCACAGACCAATGTAATCGCTGGGCAAGAGCCCCAGCAAGGTTAGCGAGCGTTTGATGGTGTGTCACGACCGCCCCATGCTCTTCATCACTAAGTTGGCGAAAAGCATTGCGGCTCATCATGGTCATCGCAATGCCGGACACCACCTTCATGCCCAAACGACACACTGCGGTGCTCAACGAGTTGGTGTGGCTTTCGAACCCCAAATACACGGAATTCGCGGCTTTGATCACCTGGCCCACCAAGGGAGGCTCATTGGCAACGATATGGACAAATTCAGCACTGCCACATTGTTCGTCGTCCATACACCGTTCCAGTTGTCGAACGATGCTGGGCAGCACTGGCAAGTTCTCGATACCGGCTAACTTTTGTCGACAGCGGGTGGAGAACGGTAAAGTCCTGAGCCTCTCAGCACAAGTGAGAATTTGCTCAAAGTCTTTTTCGGAGAAAGGTTTAGGTAATATAAAATGGGTCCAGTTATTGGTTAACGCTTCAATCTCGACCGTGGTGTCGCCGGTGATCAAGGCTCGGATGCTGTTGGGAAAATGTTGGCTGACTTGCGCGAGAAGCTCGTCTCCCTTTAGCTCAGGCATGATGAGATCGCTCAACACCAAATCGGGGGATATGGCCTGTGCGTCAGTCAGATCGCGCCACGTCGCCGGATCTTGGATCAAGGTGATGGACCAGTCGGGTTTCAAACGCCTCAGCAAACGACTGGCGGCTTTCAGCATGAATTCATCATCATCGATATAGATAACCTGAAAACTGCTCTTTGCCATACACCCTCGCTTATCATTCTTCCTAAGATTCTGGTGATGCCCATCACGACTTCATAGCAAACTCAGTCGCTTAACTAAAGCATAGACAAAAAATTAGGCTTTGCTGGTAATCGCTCAAAAAGTGTGAAAAAAATGCGGATAGCGAGGGCGAATCCGGCCTCAATCGGTCCCGACAGAGGTTGTTTTTTTGACTTTCAAACCGCCAAGAGTTTAATGTCCATAACGGCAAGTTAATCAATGACGAAACAAAGCTGTCATCAGATACTCCTTCGGTTAGGTCTCATGACATAAGCAATTAATAATGCTAGATAGGTTATCTGTGTGTAAGAACATAAAACATTACCTCCGAATAACTATAGCTCTTGTGCCTTTCCTCTCATAACAAACTGCTCATTCGACTTATCTATTACCTCCCAACTCAGCCGTTAAGCTTATAAAACCAGCTAACATTGCGCAGAATTTAAACAAAAATCCCCCCCAAAAAGCTAAAGTTAAATTTTACGAAAAATAAAGAAACAAAATAAAACCTTAAAAAACAATTGATTACAGATAAAAAATCAAAAAAACAAAATGAAATTTTACTCTTGATACTTTTTCTGCGTGATTCCGTGCAATTCCTTTCCGTTTTTAGAGCATAAACCCTAATCTGGTTATCACTTCACCACAGTGTGAAACAAAAATCGATAACAACATAACAACAAAATTCGCTACTTGTTAGCTTTAGATACTTAGGAAAACCATTATGCAAAACAAAACAGTAAAACTTTTCACTTTGGGTGCATTGGCAGCAGCAACGACATTTGGTGCTCACGCAGAAAATACCTATGACTACTTTGTCGGTTTTGATGCGGGTACGCATTTAAGTGGTAAAGACACAGAAAAAAACAGTGACGGTTATAATGAGTCTTTTGACACAGAGTCTTCCGTAATTATGGGACTAAGTGGCGGTGCCATTATTAATGATCACCATAGAGTAAAGCTAGGACTTGCCTATGATGGACTGGACTTTGGTAAAAAATTTTCTAATGGCTACCACCATGTGGTGAACCGCACGGACCTAACCGCCAGCTATGACTATATGTTACCTATCGCTAACAAGCTTAACTGGACTCTCGGCGCACATATGGGTTACGAATTCTTTGAAAGCGAAAGTGGTCATGATGTAATGGATGGCTTTATCTATGGTGTGCAAACTGGTCTAGATTACAGACTAACTAAAAACTGGAGTCTAGGTACTGAAATCATGTATACAGCCCATCATGAGGAAGAATTCAAATATGGTGAGTTGGAAGCTTCTTCACAGCTTAAAGACGACGTCAAGCTATTGGCTAACATTCAATACCACTTCTAATTTGTATTAATTGAGCCTAAACACTGTCTTTACACTCCCAGCTTGTGCTGGGAGTTTTTTGTTTGGATATCAATATTCCACTTCAAACAAATATTGCCACACTCCCAACTGTTTTTCACTGCACAATTTAAACCCTGAAAAAGCTCACAGCATTTTTTGCCCCCCCTCAGAGAGCCATTATGATGTTCAGCTCTTTGCCTAATACTCACCATAACCACTTTTGACGCTTAATAATAAGCTGGCGATAACACTCATGTAACGATTCACCACCATGTTAAAAAGAGAGTGTTGCGAAAATCCGGCTAAAAGCCACACTGTAAATAACGAAGAAGTGATTAGCAGAAGGGTGAGATGAGAATACCACTTTCATTGGCTTTACTTTGTGGAGTCATGGGGCTTTGGCCAGCTTATGCTCAGGAAGAAATTGTTCACATTGTCATTGGGGAAAGTTACCGAGACCAAAATAAAAAAACGCACTATGGTATGACAGCAGAAGAGGTGATTAATGCGATTTATTCAGGGGCTGGAATAAAATATCAAATCACGTATATGCCCGATGAACGAGCAATACAATCTGTTTTAACAGGGCAATTTGATGCACTGGATTTAAGAATTAGCAAACTTGGAGAAGATCATAGTCAGGTACTTGTTAAAGTCGATGTCCCTCTAGAAGAGTTCGGTGTCTATGCGTTCTCTGTGGGTGAACAATCCTATTTAAGCTTAAACGAACTTAAAGATAAGAATGTTGTGTCTATGTTTGGTAGTCGTTATGTGGAAAACATAAAACATTATCATCACCTAAAATTAGTCTACCGTGATGAACAAGCGGCCTTAATGCTAATGGCAGGGAGAGTGGATGTGTGGTTAGCCCCTATGCAGTCGTACTACGCCATAAAAGACAAATTCCCGGTAATCAAGGTAGTAAGTCCGCCACTGACTAAAGATTATTTATACCATTACCTTCACATATCCAACTCTTATCTACTCGATGCGCTTGAAGCTTCGGCAAGTGAGTTTATGGAAAGCGTTGCGAGAAAACCGGATGGTTAGAACACATCTTAGCTGTACCATTCATTTTGTAATTCAGCATGACCTTAGATAAGCACTTCTTTACCGTCTATCTAATGGCTCAGCACCACAAGACCACTGGATCTGCGCAAAATTCAAATCATCAGCACACCAAAAAACCTAAATTCAACCCCTTTCAAAATACACACTAAAAATTAAAACCCTCAAAATCAACCACATAAAATAGCACAAAACAAAAAAAGGTAAATAAATGTGCTTGATGTTTTTTCTGCGCGATTCCGCGTAATTCCTTTCTGTTTTTAGGCTCAAGGCTCTAACTTAGTCACCACTTTCACCGCAGCGTGAAACAAAAATTGATAACAAGATTGATATTGATAACACCATCGATACCGACATAACAACAGAGTTAGCTACTTATTAGCTTTAGATACTTAGGAAAACCATTATGCAAAACAAAACAGTAAAACTTTTCGCTTTAGGCGCATTGGCAGCAGCAACCACATTTGGTGCAAGTGCAGAAAACACTTATGACTACTTTGTCGGTTTTGATGCGGGTACGCATGTAAGTGGCAAATATCACGTAGAAAACTCTGGGTTAGATTACGGTGATTCATATTCATATAATGATTCTGTAGATACTGATCCTTCTTTCATTGCTGGTATCAGTGGCGGTGCGATTATTAACGACCATCATAGAATAAAGCTCAACCTTGCTTATGATGCACTGGATCTTGACGGGTCTAATCATACAGTAGATCGCACGGACCTATCTGCAAGCTATGACTATATGCTACCTATCGCAAACAAGTTAAACTGGACTGTGGGCGCACATATGGGTTACGAATTTTTCCAAAGCAAATATGGTTGGGATGAACTGGATGGCTTTACTTATGGTGTGCAAACTGGTCTAGACTACAGACTGACTAAAAACTGGAGTATTGGTACTGAAATCGCGTACACAGTACATGACGAAACTACAGATGGAACTACGTATGCCAATGGAGACTGGGAAAACTACAAAGCACAAATCGAAGACGATGTAACCGTTATGGCTAACGTTCAGTACCACTTCTAATTGAACCTAGACACTGTCTTTACACTACTCCCGGCTTTTGCTGGGAGTTTTTTATCTCAACACAGAATCACGGCTGCGAGTTAGCATCACTGAACTCCTTGGCCCCTCGAGCATGACGATATCTTCATCCTGATAAACCAGCACATTACTAGATTTACCCGATAAGAAAAGTGAGGTATAACTGACCGCATGGTAACCATCGACCACTTTTGACGTTTGAATAGGGTCGGTTGAATAGGAAAGCTCAAACACCCCATCCTTAGATTGTGTTACCTCACCATTGACCGCAAATAATGCCACACCTTCAAGCCCATCTCCTTCTACGGAAATGGTCGATTCAATACGCTCACGATCAAGGTTGACCTCCAGTCTCTCTCTCCACTGACCATTGGTGGTAGAATATCCATGAATACGTGCCACATAACGCCCTTCAATCAGTAGTTGCTGACTACTAAAATACAAAGAGCTGGCATAAACAAGCAGTGAGGCAATAAAAACCCCCACCCAGACTTTAAGGCTTTTCATTAGTTAACTCCCTAACTAATTGAGGAAACATAGCCTCTTCCACTAGGTAGGTTTCGCTTCTGCGAGACGCCTTGTTATGTACCGAGATATGGTAGCGCCCCGTATCTTTGTTGCGACCAAAGAAAAAAAGACAGTCACATTTGGATGACTGTATCGCTTCTAATACTGGTTCAGGGATCTCAGTTCCATGCTTGCGAAGCACTTTCTTGCCATCAAGATTAACTATTTCGTAATTAGGATTAAGATAAGAAACTAGACGAGTGTTGGTCACCTTAGTAAATTCAAGTGCGGATGCGCTAAGCAAGGCTGCACTGGCTAAACCAAGCACTAATTTGGCCCATGTCGTGGGTTGCCATTTGTTATTTTTAGGCTGAGGATGTGACTTACTCTCTGCTTCTACCACACGTTCAGCACAATTACACGAGAGCATATAGCCGACACCCACCACAGTTTTTAACTCAACAGAGTTGGAAATAGCAATCACCAAGCGGATCTTCTGAATCGATTTTTGCAAGGAAGAGTCCGTCACTATGGTGTCAGGCCAACCTGCCGACTTAAGCGCTTCTTTTCCCAATACCTGATTGGCATTGTCTAACAATGCTTTCAGTAATAAACATTCGTTGTAGTTAAGAGAACGACTGTGGTGTGTGGTGCTCACCGTCATTTTTTCTACGTCAAATATCAAGTCATCACATGTATACTGGCTAGTCACGTCTATCCTTGTTTCTATGCAAACATGGTCTCAAGTTACCCTCCCACAAAGCACTTCTACGTCCATCTTGGTCAATCTGAACTGCTGATTATGGGTCGCCTATCATAAAGAGACAGGTAAATTATCTAAACTCAAGACCCTATATATGACAGTAAAATAACATTGCTTAAAGCTTAGCGCAGGTTAATATAAATAAACTTATCAAAAAGTAAAAAACCGTGTTACCTGCACACGGTTTTTTCCATTTCTGTTGCAATTGCCATTAGGCGTATTTTTCAGCTGCTTTTGACGGTTTTGCTGGTAAGGGTTTGTCACGTTTTTTCACGCTATCTAAGGGAACAACTTCTTCCGTTTTGATATTCTTTGAGCTACCTAAGAACACACCGCCTTTTTCAATCGTAAACTCAGTGGCAGACACTTCTCCTTCTAGGTAGCCATGCTCAAGTATTTGTAAACTTTTAGAGTACACTTTACCCACAAAGCGGCCGTTAACAATTAAACAATCACAACGAATTGCGCCTTCTATCGAGCCAGACGTACTTATGGTCACACTCTTGTCTGTCTCTATATTGCCTTTAACCTGACCATCTATCTGGATGTGACAAGTAAGTTTGAGTTTTCCTTCGATAAAGGTGCCTTCTGCGATGACAGTCTGAGAGCCGTTGCCATTTGATTCTCTATTCTGTTTACTAAGTAATCCCATTGTACATCCTCATTTGATTCAAACATTGCATCAAAGTTATTGATTTTCCACTTGGTAAATGGCAAAGGATCTAAAGAGCGCCCAACCAAACGAATCTCATAGTGAAGGTGATAGCCCGTTGATAAGCCAGAATTTCCCGTTAGACCAAGCAATTGCCCCTTTTTTACATAATCGCCACGCTTGACCTTAAAGGTACTTAAATGCGAATACGAAGAGGTAAAACCGAAAGAGTGAGCGACACGCAGAAAGTTACCCGAGCCTTTGTTACTCTTTCTGACCACTTCAATTACGCCATCCGCAGGCGCATAAATTGGCGTACCGACATTGACCGCATAGTCAATACCGTGATGCATTGCTTTTTTCTTGGATACAGGGTGAAGGCGATATCCATAATGCGATGAAAGATAGCCTGTTTTAACTGGCGGCCCATTGGGTATCAATTGCATCATTTGGTGGCGAACTGCAGTGGTCAGCGCGGCACTGTCTACTCTGTCTCTAAGGTTGAAAGAGTCATCAGATAAGGCTAGCGCAGATTCAATCTCGCTCAGTTTGTCGGCGACATAGCTCAGGTCTTGCTGCTTTAATTGCAAATTAATCTCAAGCTCATCTTGAGATGCATAAGAGCGACTAAGTGCATTTTCCAAAGATTGCGTCTTATGAATCAAGCGTGTTTTCTCTTGGTTTGATTCAGATACATCGTCTACAAGTAGCGAAATTGCACTAATCAAGCCCATAATAAGCATCCCCAAAAGTACAAGGCCATACTTAACAGCTGCCACTGTCCGCCGAGAAAAACAGAAAAAGCGCGTTCCTTTTTGACTGGGAACAATGACTGTAAAATGAGTAGGCTGCATAACATCCTCTATCGCAACATACCGCCACTGGGTTTTATCATCTTCGATTGATTTGCCACTCTATCAATACTGCTCAATAGAAAAAGTGGATTGTTTAGAAATCTGAATGTGTATTCCAGAGACTCAAACACTATTTAATCTCAAGTGAGGAAGCGCCGCCTTTCTATAGTCTAAAACTCAAGAACTTTTCGGGCAGCAAGATTGTTTACCATTTCTTCAAGGATCAACTCTTCTTTTTTCTGCTCAACGACTCTTTGCTCACATTGCCAGTCTTCTAACTTGGCCTCAAGACTTTTAACTTTGCAGTGTTTTGCCTCCAGTAAACCTTTTAATGAGTGGTATTGAGCGTGCATGAGTTGAAGTTCGTGTTGCTGATGGTCAATCATCTTGCTTAACATCCCTTCCACTCGACATTGATTGAGTAACATTTCCCGATGAAAAACGGCATGGGTTACCCCTTGGGAACGAGTTTGCGTCTTCAAGTCTTGCAACTGCTCTATCTGCAAAAATGCTTGGTCGGTTTGCTGGCGAAGTGTCTCAAGTTGCACTGACATAAGATCGCGCTGCTTCTGCGTTAATACGCAAAATTTACTTATTGCCCTTTGTTTAGATTGCATTCCATTGCCCTAAGATGATTGAAAAATCTGCGCCAACTCTGCCAAGCTATCAGTAAAACCAGCCGAAGCGTCATAGTTTTGCTTAAGGTAGGCAGTGAGTCTTGGCTGCAAAGCCACATAGCTGTCTAACTTAAGGTCCTGACCAGGCTGATAGCCGCCCAGTGGAATCAGGTCTTTTACTTCAAGATAGCCTGAATAGGCTTGTCTAAACTCACTCGCTAACGCTGAATGCTCCTTGGCAACACACGACGCCATGCATCGGCTGATGGAAGCTCCGATATCAATTGCAGGGTAATGTCCTTGCTCTGCCAGTTTTCGTGATAAGACGACATGGCCATCTAAGATCGCTCGCGCTGAATCAACCACAGGATCTTGTTGATCATCCCCCGCAGCTAGAATGGTATAAATAGCCGTCAAACTGCCCGTTGGGTTTTCTCCATTCCCAGAGCGTTCAAGCAACTGAGGTAAAGCGTTAAAAACAGAAGGTGGGTAGCCTCGAGTCGCCGGAGGCTCACCCAATGACAAAGCAATCTCTCGCTGCGCCATCGCATAGCGGGTGAGAGAATCCATCATTAACAGCACATCCTTACCCTTATCACGATAATATTCGGCAACTCGGTGGCACAATAACGTCGCTCTTAGTCGCATAAGCGGTGAGTCATCTGCTGGAGCCGCAACAACAATGGCTTTACGGCGAGCATCCATGCTTAGGTTTGTCTCAATAAACTCTCGCACTTCACGCCCACGCTCACCAATTAAACCAACCACGACAACATCGGCTTCGGTATTTTTGGCCATCATCCCAAGCAGCATACTTTTGCCAACGCCACTACCCGCCATTAGGCCAATCCTTTGACCTTTACCTACCGTGAGTAATCCATTAATCGCTCGAACGCCTATATCTAAAGGAGAATCAACAGGCCGGCGTTTGAGCGGATTAATCACCTTAGGCTCTAACGAAACCCGATCGCCACCTCGCAGTGCGGGGCCATCATCCAGTGCCTCGCCTAGGCCATTAACCACACGACCTAGCCAGTGGTCTCCTAACTCGACAGTGCTGTCGCCATCCAAAGGGATAACTTTTGCCCCAGCGAATAAACCACCAAGACGGCGTATAGGCATTAAAAAAGCAATTGTGTGGTCAAAACCAACTACCTGAGCTTCTATCATATCGCCATCGGATGTTTCCACTAGGCAGCGCTGCTCAAGTTTGAAGCGACAACCTACTGCTTGCAGCATGTTGCCCGTTACCTTTACCAGCCTGCCCGTCACTCTCGCAACTGGAATCGAGTCAAGTGACGCAATCGCTTCATTCGTGCGTTCAAAGAGTAATTCAAATGCTTGTGTATTAGTCATCAGCCTCATCGCTTACTTGAGTCACTTCATCAAGCAAATACTGCTTTACATTATCCATACAAGCTTGCAGCCTTGAGTCACAACTTGCATCTGCTTCTGCCTCTTCAGTCACTAAATGACATCCCCCTGGTTGCAAATCGGGATTTGCTACCAATTTCCACTCTTTAGCAAGTTCTGAATTGATATCTTCAAGTCGTTCTAAATCTTGTGGATTAAGATGAACCGTCACCTTTTCTGTCTTGCCTGGCATTGCCTCCAAAGTTTCATCCACTAAGGCTAAAATCTGCTGTGGCATGAGGGTTAGCTCGGCGCGAATCACCTGCTGAGCAACTTTTTGCACCAACTCACAAATCACATGCCTTTGCTGCTGTTCTCGCTCCGCTTGCCAGTGCGAAAGTGACTGGTAGATAGCATTCACAGGTTTAGTAGCCTCAACAAATGCTTGCTTTCCTGATTGTTCACCAGAGATAAAACCTTGCTGAAACCCTTCTTTTTGCCCTTCAAGTAAACCCTGCTGTTGCCCTTGGGTTAATCCTTGACGAAGTCCTTCTTCGTGCCCTTGCTCTAGACCCGTTTCAAAACCCTCTTGCAGCTTTTGCTGCAGCTCAGCTTGCGGATCTTGCCATTGGTCGTCAAGAGCAAAGCTATCATCGACCTCTACTGGTTTAGCTAGCGGTGGAAAACGGTGAATGCGGTAGTCGGTCGCCGGTACATCAAAAAATTCAGATTTGGTTAGTGACATGGCTTACTCCACTCTGGGTTCATCATACAGAACCAGTTCTATCTCATCGGCTTCATCCAATTCACGCACCATTTGCATGATGTCATACCTTGCACGTTCTACGCGGCTTAATGGTACGGCTCCTCGGACTTCCATATCGTCTTCCAGCGCTTTGACCATACGCTGTGGCATGGCACTCTTAATGGCTAACTGAAGCTGGATCTCGGCACCTTTAAGCGCTAGTGACCAAAGCTCCATAGGCACCTGCTGCACGAGGCGATCCATTGTTTCTTCCGGTTGGCGGCCCAATACCATAAAGTCAAACATGTTCTGCTCAATCTCACTGACCACGTCTTCATCATGCAATTTGAGCATTTCCATCAGTGAGCCTCTGTCACCCTCAAATCTATTTATGATATCGGCCACTTGTTTGACCCCAGATAATGGAGCGCTTTGACTGACCGAGACTTGCTCAATACAACGTTCAATCAAGTCATTGAGATCACTTGCCACTTGGTGGTCAATGTCTTGCATTTGGGCAATGCGGAACAACAACTCATCATGTTCATCTTGCGGCATGCACTTCAAAACAGCTGATGAGCTTTCTGCTGGCAAGTAAGCAAGAAAGATGGCTTGCATTTGAGGGTGTTCTTTGGCGATAAACCTTGCTAACACATCAGACTCAACCCATTGCAGTCTTTGCATATTGTTACTGATTTCATCACCGTAGAGCGTATTGAGTAGCCCTTTCGCTAGATCGTTGCCCAAGGCTTTGCGCAAGGTTTTAGATAAATACTCTTTCGACGCTCCCCTAATGCCACTGTGTTGACGAAAGTCATCGAAGAAGCTTTGGATAGCACCATTAGCGCTATCACTTTTGATGCCACTTAACTTGGCCATCGCTTTGGTGACGCGCTGAGTTTCATCTCGAGTGAAATGGCGCAACACCTTAGCGGCAGCATCTTCCCCCATTCCCAGTAGGACAAGAGCGGTTTGTTCAACGTAGCTAAGCATTGGCTTTTGCTTTAATTCTGCTGTGTTCATTTACATTCACCCATTGTTTTAATACTTCAGCAACTCGTTCTGGTTCTTCATTCGCGATCAGTTGTAGATGCTTGAGCTGAATTTCTAATGGCGAGCCCGCCGGAGGTAGCATGTCATGTCCCATATCCAGTCCAGATGACACGGAAATCCCTTTTTCAGACAGTTTTCGATTGAGCACTTCTTCTCTTTCCCTTTCTTCTCGGGTTTGTATATCGTCAAATACGGTGTCTTGCTGTGGATCCGCAAACTCAAGCTCTTGTGAGTTAAGATCTGAACCAGTTAAATGAAGAATCAAAGGACGTAAGACAAAGAAAATCATTGCCATACCCAACATACCGCCAATCACATATCGCATCGGTTGCTGTACTGTGGGATCTTGCCACCAAGGAATACTTGGCGGAGCTTCAATGGCTAAAGGTGTAAAACCAAAGCTCATTAAACTTAGCGTGTCACCTCTATCCGCGGAGATACCTATTGCATCAGTCACCATAGTGGATATTTGTGCTTTCTCTTCGTCAGTCCAAGCTTGCCCATTGGGAGCAACGGCTTGATTGAGCAACACTGAAACACTCAACTTATTTATCTTACCTTGTTGATACTGGGTACGGCGCACACTGCTACCCACTGCGTACTGGCGGTTTATTTCTGATCGCGCGTTGGTGTTTTGGCTATCATGGGTTGGAGCTTCACCAGTTACAGGGGGTTGGTTACTTAGAGTTCCCGGAACACCTAAAGCGATCTGGTCAATCGAGTTGTTTGTGATGGTGTGCTCATTGCGCACGATTGGACTATCATCGAGAATTTCCTGTGTTTCTTCGACCTGACTAAAGTCCATATCAGCAGCAACTTGAACACGGAAATTACTCGGCCCAACAATAGGAGTCAGCATATCCGACGCGCGTTGGATAATCTGTTTCTCAACATTACGTTGATACTCTAGATACTTGGCGTTCACTTTTCCCGCTTCGGCAGAACCAACATCCGCACTAAGTAACCGACCATACTGGTCAATTACGGATACTTGCTCTGGTTTCATTGCAGTGACACTGCCCACAACCAAGTTAATAATGGCTTCAACTTGTTCTGGCTTTAAGTCCTCACCGGGTTTTAGTTCCAACATCACTGAGGCAGAAGGCGCTTCGCTATTTTGTCTGACAAATAAGGTCTGGCGAGGTATGGCCAGATGAACCCTAGCATTGGATACCGCATTGAGCGAAATAATAGTGCGAATCAACTCCCCTTCAAGACCATGCCGATAGCGCGCGGTTTCCATGAACTGGCTAGTTCCGAGTGAACTGTCTTCTTTAAGTGAGTCTAGGCCTGTTGGCAGCTTAGCTTTAACACCCTTAGCGGCTAATAACATCCTTATCCTAGCAACCTCACCTTCCGGTACTAATACTTGACCATTTTGTTCTTGCAATCGGTAATTGATCCCTTCAGATTCAAGAACAGAAACGATCTCTCCTGTATCAAACCTCTCTTGTTGGCTGTATAGAGGGCGGTAACTTTGTGTTGAACTCCAAAGCGCCACCACAATTATCGCGGCAACAATGGCTGCTAATACCGCAGACAAGACTAAATTTCGTTGGCTGTTAGACCAAAGCTGCTTGAGTTTGTCGGTGAAATCTTGAATCCCTCTTTGCGAGGAGGAATCAGCACTCGGCACATCAAGTGCTGCGCCACTGGCGACTTGTGTGGTTAATTCTGACATGGGCTACACCGGCATCTTCATGATGTCTTCAAATGAGGTCACAACCTTGTTACGAACTTGCATCAAGGAATCGAAGGACAAACTCGCTTTTTGACTGGCTATCATGGCACCAACGAGGTCGTCACTCTGGCCTGTTTCAACCGCGGTCATTTTCTGACTGGCGACAGATTGATATTGATTCACTGAATCAAGAACATTTACCATGGCATCGGAAAATGACAGAGACGATGTAATATTATGTGTATCGAGAGGATTCGCTGAGATAGCAGGTTCAGGTTGAATAATGGATTGCATCGCTTCCATTTTAGACAACATTAACTGCTCTGCGCTTATCGCATTATGGATAGGGTGACTTGCCATTAATTTTTCTCCTTTATGCAGCCGAGCCTATGGCCGACTGTAAATCAATGCCTTGTTCACGCATTGCGGCTAGTTTATATCGTAATGCGCGCGTGGTAACACCAAGGGCATTTGCTGTCTTGGTTCGGTTTCCGCCAAAATGACGCAGTTGTTCAAGGATGTACTGGAACTCTGCCTGCTTTTTGATTTCGACATGCCCCATGCTTTGTGAAGGTGCTGTTTCCTGTGTAGAGGAGAGTAACTCCATTGGTAACATAAGGTCCTGAGCAGTAATGTAATCACCATGGCGCATAACAAGTGCACGTTGAATAACGTTTTCTAGTTCACGAATATTGCCTGGCCACTTGTATTGGCATAATGCCGTTCTGGCATCATGAGAGAGGTGGCATCGACTACCATCTTGATATTTATTGATAAAGAATTGGCTGATGGGCAAGATGTCTTCGCTTCGTTCTCTAAGCGGAGGCCAATGGAGAGGCAAGACATCTAAACGATAGTAGAGATCTTCACGAAACTGACCATTTTTTACCTCCTCGCGCAAATCTTTGTTGGTTGCAGCAATGACTCTAATATCAAGCTTCACCGCTTTGTGGCTACCAACACGCTCTACTTCGCGCTCTTGAAGTACACGCAGTAATTTAGCTTGCACGGATGGTGACATCTCACCTATCTCATCAAGGAAAATAGTGCCCTGTTCAGCCTCTTCAAACTTGCCGCTTTGCGACTGAGTAGCCCCGGTGAAGGCACCTTTAACGTGTCCAAAAAGCACTGCCTCAAGCATAGACTCTGGAATGGCAGCACAATTGACCGCGACAAAAGGACCGTCTGCCCGAGGTGAGTGCTGGTGAACATATCTCGCCAGAACTTCTTTTCCCGTGCCAGATTCTCCGGTGATGAGAACACTAGCTTTAGTGCATGCGGCTCTGTGGGCTAGTTGAAGAACTTGCTTACTGCGCCAAGATTCAGCAACAAGGTTTGCTATCGGTTTACCGACCACTTCAATACGGCGAAGTAAACTGAGTAGCTGGCAACTTTCAAACGGTCGTAATAAATAATCAGTCGCACCTGCTTTCATGGTTTCTGCCGCAAGTAACCCTTGGTTTTGCTCGACAATTGCAATGGCGACACCAACTCCGGCCTTTTTATTGTGGCAGTGAACAAATTCACGAACACACATATCAGGCAAATTTGAACTCACCAAGGTAATGGCAGTGCTGGGTTCAAGTAATGCACTGCGCCCTGTACGAACATGAGTCACTCTGTATCCAGACGGCTCGAGTACTTTTATGATCGATTGGGCAAGTTCATCCTTGGGCTCAACTAACAAAATACTTGTGCTTGTCATTTTTAAGCCTCTTCCATGTCGTTAATTGTTTGAGTATTGTGAGGTACTATTTTTTCATCACTTCGAACTAACCTGACGGTCACACGCCGATTCTTCGCCTGTCCTTCGGCTGTATCATTATTCGACACCGGGTAACGAGAACCATGTGAGCGTATTTGTATCTTTGTTTTCGAAATGCCATAGCCTAAAAGAACATCAGCGATTGCATTTGCTCTTAGCTCAGATAGAGATAAGTTGTTTAAGTCGGAACCAATATTGTCGCTGTACCCATCGATAAGAATACGGGAAACACTATCGTCTGCATCAAGATAGGTAGTAAAAGCGTATAAAGTCCTTCGCTGAGTATTATCAAGGTGATGCTCTCCTGCGGGAAAAGAGAAAGTAAGATCTCTTGCGGTCACATATGACATGTGAGGGAGGCGAGATAAGCACCGCTGAAACTGTGCTAGTGGCTTTTGAATATGGGTAGTTGGCAGTAGTAGGGATTGAGGTTCGGAAACTTGTTTTCCGCTGAAGCTGAGTTTGATCCAATTACCTTGCTTTATCTTATCTATAAGAAGGCTTATATCTTGATAGAATATCAACTCGCCATCCGTAATAGGCACATGATGGCCAATCCCCCTAAAACTATTATTTTCACTCCAAGGTTCAGGGGCACTATATAATTCACCATACTCAAAATGGTTATTATTGCCTTCTAAATAAATATTTAAATTGGTCTTGCCTATTTCCTCTGACCGGAAAGAAAACTTCCCATAGGAAAGGCTATTGAAAATTAAACTACACTTTAAGCTACTTCCACGATAAGTCCATTTTACTTCATCCATTGGTATTTCTTGTTCAAAATTTGCCAAAGCAGATGAGAAGTAGAAAATAATAAGAAATAAATATTTTTTTTTGACTTTGATATTCATAACTATTCTTTTAGAACCAATTTATTATTGATGTATTTATTTTTATGGATGTTATTTAGTATGGGCGACTGTAAGAACAATAATATTTAACCAATAAGCTCAATAACTTAAACATTTTTCAATCGATGCCACCAATTATGTAACAAATCAATAAAAATCATTTAAAACCAATTGCATACAAAGATTTAATATGCATCAGGTCCCTCTATAAGACATTCATCATTTGCATGTATTGCAAACTAACCTTTTTTATTTTTAATGAGAAGATGTGAATCAGGAATTAAAATCAACATATGGAGTAAAGTCACAAATTTAATAAACAAGACTTATTTGCAACAAAAAAATCTATGAAGAATGCAATAAATTAAGGTAGAAAATTATATAAGTGATTTGTCATGAAATGGTAAAATATAAATGGAACCTATCAGAAAGATATCTATTCCAGACTTTCAAACCCTAAGTATTGAGTCTCTGGGAAGGCCAATTCACATAATTCGAGATAAACTGGATTATCTAATATCAAACTCGTGCAATATTTTAACCTATGAACTTCAGAGCTGGCTAAAATCATATAATATCAAATGTAATATAAATATTGTTTCACTTCACACCTTCTCGGTGGATGAAATGAACAAATCATTAATAAGCACATTTAATCATCAGTCTGGCGGTAAAATTTTCACCTCTATCGATACTCCAACCTTAATTAAACTTGCCGATAGTTTTTATGCTACGAGATTAGAGCGAAACTGTAGTGAGCTTAGTAACAGCGATCTGCGCCTTCAAGAAAAAATCGGGACCATTATCGCGACTTGGTTGGCTCCGCAGGAAATGTGGACTCGATGTGAATTTGAGCCAGCTCAAGGAACGGGGCTGTATGCCTCTATCAATATCAACTTCGACGATCACCAAGGTAGCATCCATATCAAGCTAGATGAAGCGCTCGTCGATACGCTGACTCAAGAGTTAGATCTGCAACCTAAGGAATCCATGTATCTTCCTTTTTGCCAATCTCTCGAGTCCACACCAGTCAAACTCAACGCTTTACTGTGTCAAAAACGCATGCTCCTTAGTGAGCTCTTATCACTAAAGCCCAAAGATATATTACCCGTAGAGTTACTCTCCTCGGTTCCTGTCAGCATTGGGCAGCAGCATTTATTCAATGGCACAGTAGCAGACAATGACGGTCAACTAGTTTTAATTCTTAACCATGATAAGGAATCTTAGTAATGAGCGAGTCAACGGATATCCCAGCTTTTAATACCGATGAATTGGACTTCGATGATTTTCAACTTGAGGAAACACCTAACGAAGACTTAGATTTCACCTCTCACACTCCGGAGCGTGACTTAAGTTTTTTCAAAAATATCCCTGTTACCGTCACATTAGAGGTCGCCAGTAAAGATATTGCTCTGGGCGAGCTCATGAAAGCAGGTTCAGGAAGCGTTATTGAACTTGATAAACTCAACGGAGAACCGCTTGATGTCAAAGTCAATGGATCATTAATGGGACATGCCGAAGTTGTGGTGGTCAACGAAAAATATGGCCTAAGACTTATTGATGTTGTCGATTCAGCTCTTGCCTCTGCGATTCAGTAAAGGCTAAGACAAAAATGACTAAATCTTCTTCTTTGATGAGGTGGATAGCGCATATTGGTTGGTTAATTCTCTTCATTGGTTTCCCTTGTGCTGCCAGTGAATCTGGCTTAACCATCCTCTCTGTTACAGATGGTACATCACAGCAAGAATACAGCGTTAAATTGCAAATTCTGCTTTTGATGACTGCGCTAAGTTTTCTGCCTGCTTTTATTCTTATGGCCACCAGCTTCACGCGCATAATCGTCGTACTGGCCATTCTTCGTCAGGCTCTTGGTCTACAGCAAAGCCCTCCCAATAGGGTGTTGGTAGGTATTGCTCTGGCACTTTCTTTGCTGATCATGCGACCTGTTTGGACCGATATCTACCAAAATGCTTTCCAACCGTACGATAAAGGTGACATCACGTTAGTAGAAGCCTTTTCGATCGCAGAAAAGCCCGTTAGACATTTCATGCTGGCTCAAACTCAGCAAAACTCGTTAGAGCAAATGATGCGCATTGCTAATGAGCCCATAGACTCACAAGTTGAGGACATTTCACTGGCTATCATTCTTCCAGCCTTTGTGATTAGTGAGCTCAAAACTGCGTTCCAAATTGGCTTCATGCTGTTTATTCCTTTCTTAATTATAGATCTGGTTGTGGCGAGCGTTCTAATGGCGATGGGGATGATGATGCTGTCACCACTGATTATTTCTTTACCCTTTAAACTGGTTGTTTTTGTCTTAGTCGACGGATGGGCCATGACAGTGGGTACCCTATCGGCCAGTTTTGGATAGCAAGGAGATATCATGACACCAGAAATGACGGTTACTCTGTTTTCCAATGCCGTGTGGCTAATCATCCTAATGGTCGCGGTATTAGTGTTACCTGGGCTGATTGTCGGACTAGGTATTGCTATTTTTCAGGCTGCCACACAAATCAACGAGCAAACCCTGAGCTTTTTACCACGCTTGCTTGTCACTCTGCTTATGGTGATATTCGCAGGTCACTGGATGCTCAGAAAAATCATGGAGCTATTTGATTACTTGTTCCATAACATTCCGGGAATGATCGGCTAATGGATATTACCTTTGCAGACATTTCACGCATGATTGGCCAATTTTGGTGGCCATTCTTTCGAGTAGGTACAGTATTTATCTCAATGCCTTTCTTTGGTGATGCTTTGATACCTGTCTGGGTTCGCAGCCTATTAGCGCTATCGATTGTGGTGGTTGCTGCTCCTCTAATGCCTGCAATGCCAGCAGTTGACCTTTTTTCATTCACATCGCTTTATTTGGCTTTTGAGCAAGCAATTTGGGGCCTGTTCTTTGGTCTGGTTCTCCATTTACTCTTTAGTATTTTCACCACTCTAGGCCAAACTATATCAATGCAAATGGGTCTGGGTATGGCCATTATGAACGATCCTGTTAACGGTATGTCGGTCGCCATTCTCGGTCGTTTATTTCTGATCTTCAGCACCTTGTTATTTCTGTCTTTAGAAGGACACCTTGTTGTTATTGATGTTCTTATCCAGAGTTTCACCCTATGGCCCGTCGGCTCTGGGCTAACCTCTGCCTCACTCAAAGGGGTGATCAACATTTTTGGCTGGATGTTTGCTTCAGCACTCGCTCTCGCTCTCCCTGCGATTGTTTCAATGTTACTGGCAAACATCAGCTTTGGCGTCATGAATCGAGCTGCCCCCTCACTTAACGTCTACGCTCTCGGCTTTCCTATGACTATGCTATTGGGTTTGTTTAGCGTATTGATCTCCATATCCGGCGTTCCAAGTCGCTACACCATTTTGGTTAACGATACATTGCGCTTCCTAAACCAATATATGACGGGGGGCGGATGAGCGAATCTTCTTCTCAAGATAAAACGGAAAAAGCCTCACCACAAAAGATTAAAAAAGCGCGTGAACAAGGCCAAGTTCCTAGAGCAAAAGAGTTTACGACTGCCGCGCTATTTCTGGTGGTTGCTGTGTACTTTGACAGTCAAATCTCTGTGATCTGGGACAATATCGCTGGCATCTTTCGTTTTAATATGTCCCTGACAAGGCAAGATCTAGAAAACCCAATGCAAATGATCGAGCAACTTGGGCATAGCCTCGGCGTGATCATTACTTTGCTCCTACCCTTGTTTGTCGTCATTATTCTAGTGACATTAGCCAGCACTATGGTGCTTGGAGGCTGGATGTTTCGAATGGCCAATACACTACCAAAACTGAGTAAGTTGAACCCTGTTACGGGAATCAAAAGAATGTTTTCGAGCCGTTCCTTGGTTGAGCTTATCAAGTCATTTATTAAAGTCTTGGTTATTTTCTCCATTCTCTATGCCTATTTGAGCAATCACCTCCAGCCTCTGCTAGGTATGCAAAGACTGCCTCTTACACAAGGGATCGTTAATGTCATGCAAATCTTGTTCGACGGCCTATTACTGATGGGACTCGCTCTTCTCATATTTGGTGTGATCGATATTCCTTACCAAAAGTGGGAGCATGGGAAAGAGCTCAAAATGACGAAACAAGAGCTAAAAGAAGAGTTTAAAAACAACGAAGGTCGACCTGAAGTCAAGCAGCGCATCCGTCAAATTCAACAGCAATTTGCTCGCCGGAAGATTAATAAAATGGTGCCAGATGCTGATGTCGTGATCACTAACCCTACTCATTATGCTGTGGCGATTAAATATGATTTAAGCCGCTCAGATGCGCCCTTCGTTGTAGCAAAAGGTATCGATGAAACAGCAATACACATTCAAAGGGTGGCGCGCGATAACCAGGTTGAAATCATCAATACTCCGCCCCTGACCCGTGCTATTTACCACACTACAGCAATAGAACAAGCGATACCAAGTCAGTTATATGTCGCTATTGCTCATATTCTTACTTACGTGATGCAACTAAAAGCATTCAAAACGGGCAAAGGTGAAAAGCCGATGCCTTTACCTCATTTAGCAATTCCTAAGCACTTACAACATTGATCATACGTTATTAACCCAAGGACACCCGCTCATGCTCAATCGGATAGCACAGATACAAAACTCCACCAAAGGCTATGTCGGCATACCGCTGGTCTTACTCATGATATTGGCGATGGTTATCCTCCCTCTTCCACCATTGTTACTTGATGCCTTATTTACCTTTAACATTGTGCTCGCCATTTTGGTTTTATTAGTAAGCACGACAGCCAAGAGGCCGTTGGACTTTTCAATTTTCCCAACTATTTTGCTTATCGCTACACTACTCAGGCTCACCCTCAACGTTGCTTCTACTCGTGTGGTATTACTTGAAGGTCATAATGGCGGTGATGCTGCTGGTAAGGTCATTCAAGCTTTTGGTGAAGTCGTCATTGGCGGTAATTATGTTGTGGGTATGGTCATTTTTGTTATTTTGATGATCATTAACTTTGTCGTGATTACCAAAGGAGGAGAGCGTATTTCAGAAGTGTCAGCCCGCTTTACGCTGGATGCCTTACCCGGCAAACAAATGGCGATAGATGCGGATCTCAATGCGGGGCTGATTGATCAACAAGGCGCTCGCCGCCGCCGACAAGAAGTCGCCAATGAAGCCGATTTTCATGGTTCTATGGATGGCGCATCTAAATTTGTGAGGGGTGACGCCATTGCTGGTCTATTGATCTTGTTCATCAATATTATTGGCGGTATCAGCATTGGTGTGTTTGAACATGGGCTTGCCGCGTCTGAAGCATTTAAAACCTACGCTCTACTGACCATTGGTGACGGTCTAGTCGCACAAATCCCCTCTCTGTTACTTGCAACCGCTGCTGCAATCATAGTGACTCGCATTAACGATAGTGATAACGCGCTATCAGACACTATGCAAAAACAATTGTTAGCCTCTCCTAAAACCCTGTTTACAGTCGCGGCAGTAATGCTGATTATTGGCATGGTACCCGGCATGCCGCACCTTGCTTTCTTTAGCTTCGCGGCCGCATTAGCTTTTGCAGGTTGGCGACAAAACAAAACCGCTTTTTACGATCCCGAGCTTGAGCAAGTTGAGGTCATGACCCAAGCGATGCAGCAAGATGAAACGCCGCTGAGTTGGGAGGATATTCCGCACGTTCACACACTGTCTCTCTCGCTTGGCTATCGTTTGGTTCACTTAGTGAATAAAGAGCAAGGTGCACCACTCAGCCAAAGAATAAGAGGTGTAAGACGTAACCTTTCAGAGCAAGTTGGTTTTTTACTGCCCGAGGTTCGTATCCGTGACAATTTAAGCCTTAAGCCAAATCAATACACTATCGCCCTGAATGGGGAAGTGATTGAGCAAGGATTGATCGAACCTCAGCGCTTAATGGCGATTGCGGTAGGAGAAACCTATGGTGAAGTGGATGGTATTCTTGGCAGCGACCCCGCTTATCAATTACCAGCAGTGTGGATCGAGCACAGTGATAAAGCCAAAGCACTGAATATGGGTTATCAAGTCGTGGATGATGCAACCGTCATAGCAACTCATATAAGTAAAGTCATAAAAACTCATCTCTCAGAGCTGTTTAATCACGATGATGTTGATGCCATGATGCAAAGGCTCACCCAACAAGCCCCCAAACTAGCTGAAGCTTTAGGGGCAGCATTAAATCCAGCTCAGCAGCTAAAAGTATTTCGTCAGTTACTGCTTGACCAAGTGCCTCTGCAAGATATTAGAACCATAGCCAACACTATGCTTGAGTCATCAGAGAAGACAAAGGATCCAATATTACTGGCCGCTGATGTTCGCTGTGCATTAAGGCGAACTCTGGTTAATCTCATCGCCGGAACCAACGATGAACTAAAAGTCTATACCTTATCTGATGAATTGGAACAGATGCTAATGACGTCACTCCAGCAAGCACAGTCTAACGGCAGTGTGAATCTAGATAGCTTTCCAGTAGAGCCTAATATTCTTGGGCAATTTCAGCAAAACTTGCCTTTGATTAAGCAGCAGCTAAAACAGCAAGGGCTAGCACCTATTTTACTTGTCATGCCGCAGCTTCGCCCATTACTTGCCAGATATGCTCGTACTTTTTCAGCAGGTCTGGCCGTTTTATCTTACAACGAAATTCCCGAAACTAAGCAAATAAATATCGTCGGAAACTTGGGTTAGTCGAGCTAATCTATCGAATCTCAATCTCCATTAATTGGCCCCAACAGGCCAGTTAATGGAATGAAGATCACCAAAAAGCCCTAATAACCATTAATTTCATTCGAAAACTAAATTTTTTATTAATTTCGAACAAGCAGCGTCCGCCTCTTGTTAGTGACCAGGGGAAATCCTGAAGCCAACATCTGAGTATTGTTACCAACCAAGGAGACCAAGATGGCTTTATCAATGCACACTAACTACGCATCACTTGTTACGCAAAACACGCTAAGCAGCACAAACGACCTATTGACAACTGCGATGGAGCGCCTAAGTACAGGTATGCGTATTAACTCTGCGTCTGACGATGCAGCTGGCCTAACTATCGCTAACAAACTTGAAGCGCAAACTCGTGGTATGTCTGTTGCTATGCGCAACTCTCAAGATGCGATTTCTATGCTTCAAACTGCAGACGGTGCTCTAGAAGAGTTGACTAACATTGCATACCGCATGAAAGATCTTGCAACTCAAGGTGCGAACGGCACAAACGGCACAACTGAGCTTGCTGCACTAAACGCAGAGTACCAAGAGCTTGAAAAAGAAGCGGTACGTATTATGGAGCAAACCACATACGGCGCAGGGCAAAAACTACTATCAGGTACAACAACTGGTGGTGGTGCTGGCGGCGGTGCAGCAACTTCTGACGGTAAACTTTCTGAAGCGGTAACTTTCCAAATAGGCGCTTCTGGTGGCGAAACTCTCGAAGTAAATGTTGCAGCTGATTTACAAGGCATCGACTTTTCATCAACAGGTGATTTAGACTCTAACGCTAACGCTAACGCTCAAATCGCTGTTGTGGATGGTTTGTTTGATAAAATCAATACTGTTCGTTCGACTCTAGGTGCAAATATCAACCGACTTGAGCACACAATCAACAACCTAGCAAATATCTCTGAGAACACAGCTGCGGCGAAAGGTCGTATCACTGATGCAGACTTTGCTGTTGAGTCTTCTAACATGACGAAGAACCAGATGCTGATGCAAGCGGGTACAACTGTACTTTCTCAAACTAATCAGCTACCTGGAATGGCAATGTCTCTACTTCGTTAATAGACATCCATACCCTTCTAATATTTACTCCGTAAACTTGTTACTCCGCATTCTATCATACCCGTTGAATGCCTCAGGTAACTTTGCCCTCAAGCACAGCTTGAGGGCTTTTTTCAATATGCTCAAAGGCACATTTACTCAACACTTCTATCAAGTTGAGCGAGATAGATAAAATTAACATCTCAGTGTTTGAAAGGCCTGTCTGTTCTCTTTTGAAATTTTTGCTTCAAGCTTTTCCTTTGCCTGATTGAATATTTCATCTAC
Organism: Vibrio sp. Of14-4; assembly: GCF_022347625.1. Taxonomy (NCBI): domain Bacteria; kingdom Pseudomonadati; phylum Pseudomonadota; class Gammaproteobacteria; order Vibrionales; family Vibrionaceae; genus Vibrio; species Vibrio sp. Of14-4. The sequence goes on from NZ_JAKRGI010000017.1 coordinate 80,733, forward strand.
CGAAGAACAAGTAAGTGACTTTCCATTTACAGAGATATTCATTTTCTCACAATATTCATCGACTATGTTATTCAACTCACGATGTATAGCGATAAACTGCTTTTGAGTTAGAGAATCCCTTACATTTTTGCGCAAATCTTTAAATTCGAAAATCAACGTTATATCGGTCAAGTTGTATTGACCCAATTCTTTCATGGCAGCACTCTCTAGTGCACTTTTACCAGCCCCTGAGCTTACATTTAACCAAGTGGATACTTCACCTAATACTGAACGTTTATTATCCTCAGATGCATATTTTCGTGCCAACTCTGGAGGAAGTTGTTCAAGATATAAATCCCATTTGCGCGCAGCATAACTAATTAAATGCTGATTAACTGCATCTCGCTTGGTCTCAAACTCCTTACATTGCCTCTGCTTCTCAGCTTGTGATGGTTTAAAGATGCTAATAGCTCTGCTCTTAAACCCCACGTCTTTTTCTTTCCCCAGATCCTCAAAAGCTTTTTCGCAAGCTGATTTTACAATCCTATCGCCGTCACGACTGAGCCAGAATTCATTCGAAATTACAGCAGGATCGTTTTCCATATGAAGATCACTGAACGAGCTGTTTCTGGTAAGTTGCACCGTGTCCTCAACGGGATCTGATAATTTGTCAGGCAAGTTATCTTGGCAAGATCGATGAAATAAATGTGTGGGTGAAATCGAACTCATTTGTAGCCTCATTGTGCTTACTAATTAATACTAAAGAAGAGTTTATCTGGTGATAAACGCTTAGTTCCCAGTGAAAATAGCACTTAACCGGTTAGAATTTAATCAGGTAAAAACCTGACATTGCAGTGTTAGCAACATGGTTGATCTTATTTTCTACTCAAGACTTTTACTCCACCTCACAAAATTTACTTAGACCAGCCCTTGTAACACTCCACCCAAAAATTATTAATGACCATTCTACAATCGCCCCAAAAGAGTCAAATAGATATAAAGAGTCATAATGACCTAACTTAAAAGAGTCATAATGACATCTAAATTATAAGAAAGGTCATTATATACATAGATTTAGCACATGGCATGAAATATGTAAGTTAACTATCAGAATAGGAGACTTTGCTATGAAATTTGAACATAAACATTACCAACCTAATAGTATTTCAGAAAAGATTGCGTTGCTGGTAACCAAGCTGCTTAAAAAGACATTAAACCTTTTCTACGGCGGTAAGTATGCTAGACGGGCTATGTTACTTGAAACCATTGCAGCCGTTCCCGGCATGGTCGCTGGTGTATTTAACCACCTCAAAGCATTGCGCAGAATGAAAGATGATGGTGGTTGGATAAAAGAGCTACTTGACGAAGCCGACAACGAGCGTATGCATCTGATGATATTTTTACGCATTACTCAGCCTTCAATCTTAGAACGTGCGTTAGTGATGTTGATACAGTTCTTCTTCGTTTTAGTGTACGGCGTCATTTACCTTCTCTCTTCAAAAACCGCACATCGTATCGTTGGTTATTTCGAAGAAGAAGCCTGTAACAGCTACAGCGAATTTATCGAGAAGGTATTAGATGGCACGGTTGAAAACTCCCCCGCGCCAGAGATCGCTGCTCGCTATTACCAGTTGGGTGAAAATGCAATGTTGTTAGATGTATTGGAGTGCATCCGCCAAGATGAAGCCAAACATAGAGATAAGAACCATGACATTGCTGATGCCTATAAATTTCAAGACCTTCCAGAACATCAAAGCTAAAAAGTATTGGAGGCATTATGGCAATAAACAATCACCATATTGATGAAGCTGAATTTGGACTTTCAGTGGGTATTTCACACTTGATGATAGAAAAAGGCGAGCTTTTTTACTCAAGTGAATCTAAAGACAGTAAATCTCGCCAAAGCTTTATGTCATCGCACTGGCAGAAAATCAAACATTATCTAACGTTCCATCAATAAAAGCGCAGGCTATGGATAGAAGATCACAGGACAAGTTTTACCTTAAACTTGTACCTGTGATTTAGCTAGGTATTCAAAGAAAAATAAACGCATGACCTTTATATAGCCTCACGCTCATCTTCAGTGGACCACAGCCCCATAAGACCGAACTTAGTCAAAGCCACCATAAAGACACCGATTGTCATTACCATGGTGCCCATGGCAATGTGCTCTGGTATCGCTGGTAAAATGAAGAAAATCATCTTTGGTATACAGACACACATAACCAATACTAAAAAGTCCATCATTAAGTGGAAGGGTGTCGATACCTTAATTCCTTTACTAATCAGATATAATAAATTTACGCTCATTGTTTGTGACTCCAGTACTTCTCATATCGCCAGAGAAGCATATCCTGTGCCACAGAGGTCGCGGTCCGATTAATCTTCATATTAGTCATAAAGTTATGAAAGGAGATAACGGCATAATGATTGATTTGCCAAAAAAGCGACGCTGATAACAGTCATTAAATTGCCGCTTTTTCTGATCTGTCGACTTGCCCATATTTGAGGTTAAGTAACGTAAAGCAAGAGATAGTACTCCCTCAAGCATTCAGTTTAACTACAGCCTTTCCACCTTTACGCTTACATAAGGCAGTGCATCAAAAGTGTTGATGACTTTCCACTCCGACGAGTTATCAAGAGATCGCCTGACACGATTCAAACTTTCGAGTTCTTCCGTCTCACCGTAATAAACATCAGCTCCGTAAACGCTCTGCAAAGAAAGATCACCACCCACTTCTGTCACTATCGGCCGTTCAATAGCATCAATAACCGCTTGTGTATAAGGCAAACCAAATGAATTAACAACCCACGGCCAATCCCATGTATGATCTTGAAGTGGTAGATTTCGATTTTCAAACTGATCGCCAAGGTTATTACCACCTGAAGTTTTCCTTCCAATCTCCCACTGGTAGTATTTGTGGGGTCGATTGACTGGGTGCTCAATATCAGCATTACCTGAGTAAGAAAGGAATCCATACAAACCAAGATCATAACTGACCCTTGCTTGTCCCTTATATGGGTATACTTTTGACGTTTTGTATATAGTCATCAGTACTTCTTGTCTGCGCTTTGGTGGGACATTAACCACTATGGTGTCAGTGACCAATTCACTGGCAGCACCTGAGTTTTCCTCTCCCCAACTTTGCCCTGCAGAAAAAGACACCTCAACTTCACTCTCTCCAATAAATGGCAATGTAAAATCACTTTTAACCGATACCGCTTGCTCAAAGTTGATCGAACTTTTGAACTTCCAGCTGGTTTGCTTTTTATAGGAAAATGTCACTCGATATTGTTGATTTATATCAGATTCATTAGTGACTGAGGCTCGCCTAACCCCCAATATTTCTTGGGCTTCGTCCGTGCTATCTCTTTGAGCTACAGTACTGGGTAAAAGCTGATAACTGAGATTAGTGATGTCGATGACTAACCTATCATCGCAGCGATAGCCATAACACGGCATTCCAAACCCAATCGCATCAGATTTAATTTGGTACACTCCTCTATCATAAACAGAAGTGACCATATCCTCTCCACTTTGCCTTCCATCGACTCCACCACTCCAAGCATAACCAAGTAGGTTAGCAAGCTCGGCTAATGGCTCGTAAAATTCTTTTGAATTCACCATAAGCCATTCTAGTTTCTGTCTGTTCGGTGCTTTTAGTGTCAGGGGTAAAGATACGTCAGCTTGGTAGGTATTTTTCTTATCAGATTCGATACACCAGCTTGTATAAGCCAGCCGGTTAGCAATTTTGATATTTCCTTTATGACCAGGGCCCATGATGATCAAGCCATTTTCAATATTTGTCAGCTGCCACTCCCCCATTTTTGCAGCCAATCTTTGTTGATACATCATCGCCGTGCTTAAACTTATTGGTTCATAGCCGCTCTGACATGGTTTCCTTTGCAGCTTAATATCTTCTAGTTCTATGTACCGACTAGGTGTATTTGCCAAAGCATTGTGATGGGTAAAGAAACTTAACCCTATCACACACAAGAACACTCTCAATGAATAGTCACTCATAAATTATATTCCATTGAAGCTGTTACGAGACCATGCCAGATGCGGCGTTACTTAATCTATGCTCGTGACATTAAAGAGGTGAACAAAAGCAGGTGCCAAATCCATCACAAAAAGGGAATTCACCATCAGGGCAAAGACCAGCAGCAGTCGAAGTGGCAGAAGAGAAAAGAATAGCAAGAGATAAAATTAGCTTTTTAGACATTGTATGACCTTATATATAAAGCGTCACGATAGGTTGGAGTTTTATATATCGGAACCTATTGTTAACACCTTGTTAATTAGAGGTCGAAAATCTAAAGGATTATGCAACAAGCTGAAACCATGAAAAACATGAAGTTAGATTTACATCACAAATACGATTATTCACCCAGATTCATTTTGGATGATTATCACAATAACAAACACCCAATACATTATTATGAAACATCACAGATATTACGTTAAACGATAATTCAAAGCTATATAGTTTGCTATCCAGTCTATAAGTATTACTTATTCCATTATTAATAATTTTATCTTTAATCACGTTTGAATCAGAGATATACATGGAGCACTGCCCCATGGCAAAGCAGTTCAAATAAGGCGACTTGACCTTAATACTGAAACTAATGTGGAAGAGATGATGACTAAAAAGCTAACTACTGCTGCAGGCTGCCCTGTCAGCAATAACCAAAATGTAATGACAGCTGGGCCACGGGGTCCACAACTACTTCAGGATGTATGGTTTCTTGAAAAATTGGCTCACTTTGATCGCGAAGTGATACCTGAAAGACGTATGCATGCCAAAGGCTCTGGCGCTTATGGTACTTTTACCGTTACTCATGATATTACAAAATACACGCGAGCAAAGATCTTCTCAGAAATCGGCAAAAAGACCGAGTTATTTGCTCGATTTACCACAGTTGCGGGTGAGCGAGGCGCTGCAGATGCAGAGCGCGACATTAGAGGCTTTGCGCTCAAATTTTATACCGAGGAAGGAAACTGGGATTTAGTTGGTAATAACACACCGATATTTTTTCTGCGCGATCCACTAAAGTTCCCTGACCTAAACCATGCGGTGAAACGAGACCCTCGCACCAATATGCGAAGTGCCATCAACAACTGGGACTTTTGGACATCACTTCCAGAAGCCTTTCACCAAGTCACTATTGTTATGAGTGATCGCGGTATTCCTGCATCTTACCGTCACATGCATGGTTTTGGCAGTCACACCTTTAGCTTCATCAATGTCGATAAAGAGCGCTATTGGGTTAAGTTTCATTTCAAAACTCAACAAGGTATTAAGAACCTAACTGACCAAGAGGCCGCTGAAATAATAGGCAAGGATCGGGAAAGCCACCATAGAGATCTATATCAAGCCATTGAAAATAAAAACTTTCCTAAATGGAAGATGTATGTACAGATCATGCCAGAACTCGAGGCAGATAAGGTTCACTTTAATCCATTCGATTTAACTAAAATATGGTCACAAAAGGATTACCCGCTGATACCTGTCGGTGAGTTTGAGCTAAACCGCAACCCAGAAAACTTCCATGCAGAAGTTGAACAATCTGCCTTTAATCCAGCAGCCGTCGTCCCAGGAATTAGTTTCTCACCAGACAAGATGCTACAAGGACGCTTGTTTGCCTATGGCGATGCGCAGCGCTATCGTCTTGGCGTCAATCACCACCAAATCCCTGTCAATGCACCTAAATGTCCAGTTCACAGCTATCATCGTGATGGGGCAATGCGAGTGGATGGTAACTATGGGTCTACTATAGGTTATCAACCAAACTCAAAACAAGAGTGGGACGAACAGCCTGATTTTTCAGAACCACCACTGCGTATAAATGGAGACGCGGATCATTATGATCACAGAGTCGATGAAGATTACTTTAGCCAAGCTGGTGATTTATTCCGTCTAATGAATAACGAACAGCGCCAAGCATTGTTTGATAATACGGCTCGCGCTATGCAAGGGGTGCCAAGGGAAATTCAAGAACGCCACATCAATCACGCTTTCCAAGCTGACGAAGATTATGGGAAAGGACTCAGAGCCGCGTTAGGCCTTGAGTAAAACTGTGCTATATAAATAGTAAATTCCTATAAAACGTTCGCTTGCTGTTATAAGCAAGCGAACGTCGAACAAAAAGGTCTAATAAAGCACTACTTATTTTGCGCCTTTGCTTTTTCTTGTGCCTTCTGCATGATTAATTTCATTTGTTCTTGTTGCTTCTTACGGCGTTCAGCTAGAGTGTTTTTCTGCTCAGGAGTGAGCACCTGATACATATCATGCTCTGCTTTAATTTTCATCACCTGAATATCAAGTTGCTTTTCGTTGTAACCACGAAGGATTTGCTTTACTTGTTCTTCATCAAACTTCTCGTTTTGCACCAACTTGGTCCACTGCTCTACTTCCTTGGCCATTTTCTCCTGACTCGGGTTTAAAGCTTGAGTTTTAGTTTGTAGATCAATTTGTATCTGTCTAATTTTGCTTTCTTGTTCCGGCGTAATACTCTCCAAACCAAAAGGCTTTGGTGGTGCGACTTTCGCTGTTTTCACAGTCTGATTCGCTTGCTGGCTTAACTTAACAGTATCGGGTTGATTATTATCAGCAAAAGTGGGTAAGCTCGCAAAGGTCAATACCGCAGCAATTAAATAATGTTTCATATATCCTCACAAATAAATAAAAAAGACAAATAGATATGGCAAATAAAAATAAGCCTAACTAGTCAAAATAATACTATGAACTCTCTAGACAATGCATTCATAGTAAAAGTTCCTATCTATATTAAAAATTTACCTAGTTACTACATTTCTATACTTACCATATGCTTTTAAAAACATAACTTTGACAAAATAGTCTTATCAGTTCTGTATGTTTATTTAAGATAGATTACCGGATCAAGTTTTAACTTTACCTATGATTTAAATATTGAAATATATCATTTTGTTTTATTATGGTTTTAAACCATAAGTAAATAATCATTAATCGGATTTTAAGAGTTTTTTTAAAAAAATGTAGATAAAATCAATCCGCATAAACATCACTTATAAATAATAGAGAGGCTATTATTATAATTTCAAATGAAAAGGTAATATTGATACCGGCATATAACCCAAGTGATGCCATTATACACCTGGTTTCAGAAATAAAAACACTATGTCGCTGTTCTATTGTGGTGGTAAATGACGGATCAAGTGATAAATGTAACTATATATTCAAACAGTTAAAAAGCCTTAGCCAGCTCGTTATCCTTAACCACAAGTCAAACTTGGGTAAAGGCCAAGCGCTAAAAACAGGTTTCTCCTACATTATTAATACGATGCCAGAAGTTACTGGCATCATCACCGCAGATGCAGATGGACAACATTCACCACAAGACATCATACGAACTTTAAACGAGTCAAGGTACCAATGTGGTCAAAGCAATAGTCTATTACTCGGTGCTCGTGCTTTTAATGGCAAAGTGCCATTTAGAAGTAGAATAGGTAATGCGATCACGGAAAAAATCTTCCAACTCGTGACCAAAATTCCTATTACCGATACTCAAACAGGACTTAGATACCTATCAACTGATCTTGCCAATAAGTGTTTGTCGATTGAATCTAATGGTTATGAGTTTGAAACAGAAATGTTGCTCTTGGCTACTCGTGAGAAATGCATGATAAAACAAATCGATATTGAAACTATATATATTGACGATAATAGCTCATCCCACTTTAATCCATTTAGAGACTCGATAAAAATTTACTGGACCTTTTTGCGTTTTACTGGCATTTCAATATCAAGTGCATTGATAGACTACCTAATTTTTTACCTCATCTTATTGTCTACTGACTCAACGATGAAATCTTTTATTGTCGCAAGAGTATGTTCTGCTTTTTACAACTACACAATGTCAAAACGGATTGTTTTTAAATCAGATGGGGAAGGTTATCATTCAATAGTAAAATATGTTTTTCTAGCGATTATACTCCTGATTTCATCCATGATATTAACACAATCACTCATAGGGTGTGACATTTCAACCATGTATGCGAAACTCATAGCAGAATGCTTACTATTTATTTCCAGCTTCTTCATTCAGAGGTTTTTTGTGTTTCGTAAAAATTAACTATCCATATAATACTTCAAGTATCTATAAACTATCCTGCCTATTATGAGGCAGGATACAATTTAATATAAACCAAAATTTAACTTATAAGAAGTTAAAAGATACTGTCAGTGACACTGTATCAATATCATTATTACCAACTGAGTAGTTCATATAGTTCGCACCAAGAGATATAGGACCAAATATGGCGTAATCAGCACCGACTCCCCACATAAAGTCTAAATCGTCTTCATCTTTGTAGCTAATGGTGCTTGAATCTTGCTCCCAATAGTGAGCTCCTGCTTTTGCATATACCTGTAAAGGGCCAAAGTTAATACTCGGCTTGAGCGCAGCGTAAAATGATGAAGCTTCAACCTTACCATTACCAAAATCAAACTCACCAAAATTGTTGTAACCCGCTTCAACACCGATAAAAGGTAAGATGCCAGTCCCTACATGAACTGAGTATGTAGTGGTATCTTCCGAGTTAAGGTCAGATTGACCAATAGATGCCCCTCCGTATAACCAAGAGTCGGCAGAAGCAGACGCCGATACACCGATTAACGCTAGCGCTATAATTGTATTTTTCATTTAACACCTTTAATGGACTTTCTTACATTGCTTAAGAATAAAAATGTCAAAATACTATATGCATAGCGCGTTGTACATATGTCAAATAAAAGTAATATATTAAAATATAAGGATTTTTCAGAAAAATACATGACGGGTTAACCTATAAATATGGTTAAGGTATTAACCTCCTTTACCATACTATGAGTAAAAATATCCCCCCCAATCATAGCTGTCAGGTGCACAACAAATGATCCACCCTATCTTGAAGAGCCTAAGTCAACAGCACTATCCCATGCATCAAAACAACGCTGGATGTAAGCCTTGTCCGCATATCAAAATAACCTTCTGGCCCTGCACTCTGGTTTTCTGTACGCATTAACTTTTCAGCCCGCCAAACAGCAATATACCCCATAAGTAAAATCGGTAAACTAACTAACTCATTGTTCTCTCCAACCAAGACAGACAACCAAGCTGCTAATACGATCACATTACTCAAAACTAGCGCTTTATTGCTCCATGGATTTTCAAAGTTTTCGATGCCACTGCCCCATAAGATGCCCGACAAAAAACTTAAAATCACAACACTGTAGGTGATAAAAAGTGCCTCACCACTAAGCCCAAACAGTGTGCTACCTGTCAGAGATACAAACAACCCAGCCACAAAAGGGATCAGGCCCATATAACCAAGCTTAGTCATGGTCTCTCTAGTGTGAGTACTTACTACATAATTAGGCTTCATAATTGCTGCTCGATAGCATTTTTAAGAGTCGAGCTCACCGGCGATGTCGAACTAGGGAAGGTCGCCACCACGTTGCCCTGTTTATTAATGAGGAATTTATAGAAATTCCATTTGGGCTTCACGCCAGCTTGAGATTGTATTTGGGTAAAGACCGGATTGGCGCTACTGCCTGTTAAAGAAGAACGCGCCATCATCGGAAACGTGACGCCGTAATCGAGGTAACATACCTTAGCAGATTGCTCTTCGCTTCCCCTATCTTGGCGAAAATCATTGCTTGGAAAACCAATGACAGTAAAGCCCTTATCTTTGTATGTCTGAAATAACTCTTCAAGCTCTTCAAACTGAGAGGTATAACCACATTGACTTGCCGTATTGACCACTAAAAGAGTTTTGCCTTGAAACGCTTCACACAACTCGATGTTTTCAGTCGAGTTCAGCAGGCGTTGTTTGCTATTCAATATTTCTGGACATGTGGCTGCAGAGGAAGCAAAAGCCATCAAGCTGCCAAGTAAACTTATGCAACAAAGGATCGGATATTTCATAGGGTTAACTTATGTGAGTGATTTTTAATATTACTACTATAGCGCCAAATAAAACGATCACTTCGGCTCGTATCATTGCTCATTCTGATAGCGAGATCTGCAAATACAAATCGGTTGAAAACGAAACCTATCAATTACCGATTGGTCTAAATAACATGGTCTACTTAGCTATAATGTAAGATAATTCGATATCAACAAGAGTCTGAAATGGTGCAGAGGAAGCGTAAATATTCATCACTGTGTCTTGTACTTACCCTAACACTATCTCCAAGTGCTTCTTCTCTAATCGTCAAAGGGGTTCAAGATGAATGGCCACCTTATTTTCATAAAGATACGATGAACAAAGGCAAGCTACACCGGCAAGTTGATGAAATTTTTTGCGCAGCACAGATGGAACTCGCGGTGGAAATATTACCTTGGAATCGCGCCTACAAGATGGCAAAGTCAGGTGAAGTTGATGTGATACTAGGCGCTTGGAAAACATCGCAAAGAGAAAAAGATTTCTACTTTAGCGAGCCCTACTACACCAATCAGATAAAGCTCATCAGCTTGAAAAGCTCGCCAGTCCAATATCAAGATTTACAACAAGAGCGCACGATTAGCATAGCGGTTGTCTCCGGTTATGCATACGGGCGAAACATTAGCAACAAGCATGTGAACTTTTTTCAGACCAAATCTGCTAACGAAAATATTGAATTTTTGCTGAAAAATCGTGTTGACGCTGTGCTCATGGATGAAGAAGTTTTTAATTGGAACATAAAACAGCGATCATTCGATAGAAACCAGTTTCATGTATCAGAACAGGCGGTCGATGTTTTACCACTGTACCTTGCTCTCAGTAAAAACAATGCCCTCTCAAAATCAATCATGGCAAATTTTAATCAGGCTCTAATATCCAACAAACCCTGCAAGACAGCCAAACCATAAATTAAAAATAACCGCTCCTATTTTTTCAATATATTTTTATGTGATCCAATATATTAATATCTGAAATGTTAATTTTAATCATTACACATTATGGATTATTTACTCACAAACAAGAGTTATAAATATTGTTTAAGTAATAGATATAAATAATTATTCTTCCTCCTATAAATAAGGTATCTATTATGAAAATTATTAACTTATCTTTATTACTTGCAGCATGTTCATTCTCTGCACAAGCAAGCTTTGCCCCAACTAATGTTTATCTTGATGGCAAAGCTTATCCCGTGGTTGAGCTCGAATCAGACGTGGTCACCAAAAGCAAAGCAGATTAGACACAGGTATATTATTCATTGTGATATATTTTCGGCCTGAATATTTGCCAAATATAATCTGGTTCATTTACAGGTGTGTAATTATGTTTTTCGTATAACCATCCCGCAGTAGAAGTGACTAGAATAATTCTCCGTAGCTTCTTAATAGAAGGATGCTTATGACAACAACTCATCATCCAACTACCTAACTTCTTCTCCTTCCATTCGTCAACAACATATACATCACATAAATATCCAAAGGTAAAATGATCTGTAATAAATCGAGCAAATCCTATCTGAATATCTTTATAAAATAATCCGAAACAAAGGCTAGACTCTATTGAACCTACTACCGTTTTTTTGTCTATGCCCTTTGCCCACGTCGAATTAGTTAGGTACTGAAAAATATCGTCAAGATTGAATTTTGACTTATCCGTCGTCAGGTGAAAATCACCATTATGCCAACTATGAATTTCTTCCATGTATATACTCTTGAAAAAATAAGTACTGCTTTTAATCCCAAATTATGATTTAAAATACAGTTAGAAAATATCACTAGTATGCATATAAACCATGGAATTTCTGGTGCATTGATCAATAAAATCAGATATTTGCTTCACTTCAGTGCCTTGTCAAAAGTGTTGTCTTAAATTTTTTCGTTTATTCAATTTAAATTCATACGGTTTATTGTCGTAGAAACCTCCAAATGTGGCTAGAATTGTTGGAAAAAATAATACCTAGGAGCAATATATGAACATGAAAGAGTTCTCTAAAAAAGTAGGTTTGTCTTCTCATACTCTTCGATATTATGAAAAGATAGGCTTACTAAAAAATATCAACAGAAACGCCAGTGGACATAGGCACTACACAAGCCATGATGTTGCTTGGGTAACATTTGTAAAACGTCTTAAAGAAACAGGAATGCAACTCAATGAAATAGTAGAATACGCTAGACTATCCGATGGTGGCTCAGACACGCTCGCAGATAGAGAGAATATTCTATCAAAGCACAGAGAGGGGCTTATTAAACAAATAAGCTTACTAGAAGATCACCTCAAAGCCTTAGATTACAAAATTAACTTATACAAAAGTGGTAAAGTATGTTGACTTAGAGTTTACTCTAACCGTTAACCTTGTTTCTCATTTCAAGGAGAAACTATGTTGAATACTAAACCTTTATCTTTAACACTGCATAACGAGCGAAAGGACAACCTTTCCTATCTTTCAAGTCTCTATGATTTCAACGATAAGCTATATCTAATCACAGGCGGGACGAGTGGTATTGGCTTAGCTACAGCAGAAGAGCTGATACGACTGGGGGCTCGGGTTATTATTACTGGACGCAACAGAGAAAAATTGAATGCGCTATCAAATAGATTTGGCTCTTGGATTACTCCTTTAGATATTGATTCTTCAAGTCCTGAATCTGGTAATGAGCTTGCACAAGCGGTGGAACAACATGGCATGCTAGATGGATTATGGCTCAATGCTGCTATCGCTGAACTAGACGGTTTACAACATGTGAATGCAGAAAACTACAGCAAGATCATGGATATAAATATAAGAGGCCCACTTTTACAACTGGCATCACTAAGTGCATACTTGAAGGACAATGCATCTGTCATTGTCACGAGCTCTAGCTCTGTTTACGAGGGTGCAAAGCTGACCTCGTTATATACCGCGTCCAAAGGGGCTCTTTCTGCTGTCATTAGAGTGTGGAGTAATGAACTCGCCCATAGAGGAATAAGGGTCAATAGTTTAGCCCTAGGTCCTGTTGTCACTAACTTAAGGCGCTTCTTGTCTATCGAGGAACAAGTTGAATTTGAAAAAAGCATTGTCGAACAACTGCCACTGGGCAGAGCAGCTTCCGCTCACGAAATTGCGAACGTGGCGATATTTCTTTTTTCTTCCGCATCATCGTATATAACAGGCAGCGAGATCCCTGTCGATGGCGGCCTAATTAAGAGATAGCTAGGAATACCAACAAATACCGCTATTCCAAAGTTCGAGACAGCTTATATCTTTGCCTTGTTAAATAGTTTTATATGGTAAGTTATGTAGTTACCATGATATTTATCGATGGCTAACTGGTAGTCATATAAGCCTATCGACTCAAAAATATAATCATACTCAAGGAGGGGCCATGTTCCCGATAGAAGTTTGGATAACGTATACGTTGGCATGTTTAGTTTTAGTTATATCACCGGGCCCAGATAATATTTTGGCCATTGGTCGTGGCTTGAGCCAAGGTAAACTTGCTGCAAGCTTGTCTGGATTGGCATCTGGGGCCGGTATTTTATTCCATGTTTTAACCGCGACATTTGGATTAACACTATTAATACAAACTTCAGAGCTAGCATTTATTATTGTAAAAACCGTAGGCGCTGGATACCTTATTTGGCTGGGCATCAAAGTACTACGGTCTCGAAGCCTTATTAACTTATCCCCCAGTGAAAAACAGCCACTCACCAGTATTGTCACGACTGGTTTCTTATCCGCATCGCTAAATCCTAAGCCAGGAATGTTCGTGCTCGCTTTCATACCACAATTTGTAAACCCGCAACTTGGTTCAGTAACAACCCAGATGATCGTCTACGGCGCGTGGTTTGCTTTTCTAACAGCGATAGGTTTTACGTTGATGGGAATATTTGCATCTAAATTGGCAGGTTGGCTTAATAAAAAGCCGCGGGTGGTGAATGGACTCAATATAGGAGCAGGTTTAACTTTCATCACTTCAGGTTTTGCTGTCGCCGCATTAAAGCAAAAATACTAACCCTTACCTGCCCTCTCTTGTATTGGTTATCAAAAGGTCTCCTATGTGAAGCTAGCGCAATAAGTATAGTGCGCTAGCTAACACCTCTGATTTCAGTTCAGATTAGATGACGCCCCACCAATTTTAGTAGTTCGAGTTAATCAGAACTTCTTCACCATACTTACCTGCATGAGGTAGCGGAGTATAGGTAGTCTGCGCGCCTCTTAGGAAACGAATCGCTTTTACACCAGCCTCACGAGAACTGGTAATGTCTTCGTCTGAGTCGCCATAGTATTGAGCAATTTTTGCCATTTTGAGTTGCTGAACTTTGTCTAACGAACCTGCGAAAATGACGGGTTTAATTTGCTTCTCGTACTCTTTAGGGAAAATATTACGCAAGGTTTCAGTGACTGTCTCTTGCCCCTCTGGAGCGGTTCGACCAGTAATGAAGTAGACAGTATCACCATGTTTTAAGTGCATGGAGACTAATTCAATCGCTGATTTTTTTGGGATAGAAAAACGATCAAGCCCCGTTGAAGCCTCATTCCAAAAATCTTGGTTTTTTAGGTAATCAAAGGAATCCGGAGAGTACTTTTGTTTACCGTAGTAAAAAACCGGGCTTGAGAACAGCATAGTGTCATCAATATCTAAACCCACATTTATAGGATGCTTCGGAAGCTCTGATGCAATCTTATCAACCGTGGTCCAATTGATATCTGGGTACTGCGTTGATGCCTGAGATGAAAGAGTATGCATATCAAGGGTTGCAGGAGTATTGGCAAGTACTGATACCGAAAAAAGTGAGCTAAGTGCAATGATGGTAGACGTCTTCATTTTTCATCCTAGTGAGAGTTCGTACGCTTAAACCTAGCGATCTTACACCTTTTGTAATGCTATTCATTCGAGCAAAATTAGTTTTTGTTTATGGTGTATAAGACTTTACGATATCAATCGTAAATATGTTCTTATTTAATTAAATGGCATTTTTAATTTTAAATATTAGTAATAACAAATCAGATTGTGTTGTAAAAATAAGAAACCAGCCTATTCATGCAAAATACCTATGAAATCAGTCGTTTTGCTTAATGTGTGAATAAAGACTAATAGATATAATGGTCTCTTATATTTACAACTAATATTTGGAACGAGAAGTGAGAGTGGAAGAGAGACGTCAGTTATTACATAAAGGATTGAAAGCCGCTGTATTTGGTATCCCGCTGCTTGCATTAGGTTTAACCATTAATAGTTCAGTTCTGATGACCGATGCTGGTTATAGCTATGTGCATCAAAACAACATCACTGGTGAGCTGGACGTATTTACTGAACCCGGCATCCATTTTCGCATGCCATTTTTGTCCAAAATCACCAAGTATGACCAATTGATCACTGTGTCATTCGGAAACAACAAAGGTGAAGATTTTTATCAGCGTCTTGATGCGGTGCAGGTTCGCTTTGCCGATACCTACATTGGTCAAATACCCGTCACCTTCCGTTTCAAGCTCAGCAATGATCCTACAGCAATCAAGAAGATGCACCGCGAGTTTCGCAATAATAGCAATTTGATTGACGCATTGCTGGTAAAAAACGCGCGTAACGTAACTGTGATTACTGCAACTCAATATACGGGTGAAGAGTTTTTCCAAGGTGGTTTAAACCAGTTCAAATCCAAATTGGGTGATCAGCTACGTGAAGGTATATACCTAACCGAACGTCGTCAGGTAGAAGTAGAAGAGTTAGACCTTGCTCCAGTAGGCGTAGATCAATCAAACGCAAATCAACTGCAACGTACTAATCAATTGGTATGGAAGACTGTACCTGTAGAAGATGATACGGGCCGACCAATCCGTCAGGATAACCCATTACAACAGTACGGTATTCAAGTGACGCAGGTAACCATAGGTGACCCGCAGCCTGAGAATCAGCTAGACCAGCTACTGGCAGACAAGAAGCGTTTAGTTGCGGATCGCATCCGTGCCATTCAGGAGCAAGAGACCTCGAAGGCGCAAGCAGAGACAGAGCAGTTGCGCAAAGAGATCCAGCGTACTCGTGAAGTACAAGATGCCCAGCGTAGAAAAGAGCTAGCGATCATCGCACAACAAAAAGAGGTCGAAGTTGCGCGCCAAATAGCAGAACGTGAAATCGTCGAAGTAGAGAAAACCAAACGACTAGCTGAAGTGGAAAAAGAAAAGGAATTGGCGATAGCAGAAGCTAACCTAGCGATTCAAAAAGCCAATGCGTTATCTGCAGAATTTGAAGCGAAAGCGATTCGAGAAAAAGGTCGCGCAGAAGCCGAGGTCTTAAAAGCAAAATACGCAGCACTAGGGGCAAACCGAGAAGTGTATTTGGCAGAGTTGAACCGAGATGTGGCGAATTCACTGTACAACAACTTGCAAAACTTCCAAGTTCAGATGCCACAAAACTACATCGGTGGTGGTGAAGCCGCTGGCCTGACAACCAATCTTGATGTCATTACTGGATTTGGCGCATTGGGCTTGATGGACCAAACCAAAAAAGTCGCACAGAAATAAGACCATACGCACCAAAAGCTTGGGCTGCGGTTCCTACGCAATGGAAAGGCTGATACTCGTTATCAGCCTCTGTTTTTTGCTATCGTGACATAGATAAGTAAAAGCCAGATAAACCGGCCAAGATTGAGTTTTCAATCCAAGATAACATCATGCCAAAGCCACCCACTTCTCGCTCGGCTATAGTCGATGATTGTTTTCTACCGAAGACCATTACAACGATTCTGCCGCTTCGAGCTATCGGTTTTTTGAAAACCACAACGTTAATTAATGACTCCTGATACAACCGAGGTAGAAATGCGAGTATTCATTTTATTATTAGCCTCTTTGGGCTTGTTTGGATGCGAAGGTCAACATGACTCGGGGAAAGAACCCCAAATTAATGTCTATTTGGATCAAGCTAAACAAGGCGACCCGACAGGCCAATTGAAGCTAGGCATTTTGTATGAACAAGGAAATGGCGTCGTTCAAGATTATAAGCAAGCGATGTATTGGTATCACAAGGCTGCTGAGCAGGGAAATGCAGATGCTCAGTTTCACTTGGGGGAGATGATCGATGAAGGGAAAGGCGTTTTTAAAAATAGAATAGAAGCGATGAAGTGGTACAGAAAAGCGGCCGAACAGGGACACGCGAAAAGTCAAAACAACTTAGGCACCATTTACAAAGAAGGCCAAGACGTTCCTCAAGACTATACACAATCAGTTTACTGGTACAGAAAGGCTGCCGAGCAGGGGTATGCACCAGGCCAAAATAACTTGGGATCTATGTACTTTGAAGGCACAGGTGTTCCTCAGTTTGATACACAAGCCTTCTATTGGTTCAGAAAAGCAGCAGAGCAAGGAGATGCAATAAGTCAGAACGACTTAGGGTTTATGTATCACAAAGGCAAAGGGGTCTCTGCAAACGATAGAGAAGCAGTGTATTGGTACAGGAAGTCTGCTGAGCAAGGAAATCGAGAGGGTCAGAACAACTTAGGGTTTATGTATGAGAAAGGTAAAGGAGTCCCTGCAAACGATAAAGAAGCAGTGTATTGGTATAGAAAGTCTGCTGAGCAAGGAAGTGGTGCAGGCCAAACTAATCTTGGCTTTATGTACTATTTGGGTAGAGGAACACCTCAAGACTACTCAAAAGCGAAATATTGGTTCAGAAAAGCGGCAGAACAAGAGGAAGCAACAGCCCAGAACAACCTAGGCGTTATGTACTACCTAGGTAGAGGTGTCCCTCAAGATTATACACAAGCGCTGAATTGGTATAGAAAAGGAGCTGAGCAAGGGTATGCGGGAGCTCAAATTAATCTTGGCGTTTTGTACGAAGAAGGGAAAGGTGTCCCCCAAGATAACAGCCAAGCAGTGTACTGGTATCGCAAGGCTGCCGATCAGGGTTATGAAACTGCACAACGTAAGCTTGATAAGATGGGGGCAATTCCTTAGCGCGTTCAAAAGTCCGTAACTGCTAATTGAGCTAGATGTATCAATTGGGCACTTTTATTCGGCCGTACATAAGAGGAAGTTCATGCTCTAGCTCAAGAATGGTGTCTAATCGATCTTCAAATGACTCTGGGCGCTTGTCTATGCGAAAATAGGTCCTTGGTCGCTCTCTCAAAAAGTGCTCTCCTGTGATTAACGCCCTTTTGCCTTTATCCATATAATTGAATAGTTGAGCAAAGAAATAGTCGTTATCTTTCTCTCCATTCAGTGTCACCTTGCCCGTAGGCTGGATAAGGATAGGCTGAGTACAGTAGCCAATTTTCCCTTTTTTATTTTCGCAATAAAGGTACAGTTGCAGACCTGTT
>NZ_JAKRGI010000018.1:0-86474 GCF_022347625.1 Vibrio sp. Of14-4
CAAGGGTATCAACATCGAGACCAGCTCGGTAAAATCGCCTTGGAATCAATAGACAATGGCGGTATCACTTTAGGATTAGGTGTAACGCCAAGTTATGCAATTGGAAAGCAGCAAGGTGCGTTTGCCGCTGGAAAATGGGTCAATATTGACTGGCGCCAAGGATTGAACGTCAATGGCGGTGGGTACTTAAGTGCTGAGGGTGGTGTCAACCTAGCCAAGTACAACCTGTCTGGGGATGTTGGGGTTGAAGCACTCGTCTTTACCAGCCCAGACTTCAAACAAGCATTAAAAGGTGACTACCAAGTGATGACGGGGGCGTACAATAGTGCATCGATGTCCTATATCAGAGCAGATGCGGGGAACATCAATGGTTATCAATTTACAAAAGATTGGTATGGAGCCTCAGTCAGGCCAATCAAACATGATGCAGGAGTGCAGATCAGTTATGGCACGGGAGACTACCTGACTTATGGAGAAATGTATGACAAGTTGTAGCAGAAGTGGTGATGATACATGAGTTTAAAAAAGCGATTGGCTATCAGTGTACATATCGTGGTACCAGTTATAGTTATTGTTTTCCTTATGGGACAAGGGGAAAGAGAAAAACCTTACCAAGCTATTTTTTCGCTTAGCCCCGATTCTCACTATGTGGTTAGAGAGTATGCTGCCAAGGAGTTTTCTATCGCTCAGAAAGGGCAGTTGGGTAAAATGCATCAGTGTTTAACTCAATACCGCTCAGGTCGAGATAAAAGAGCACCCAAGTTAGAAACAGGGCCCTCAGGCTCTATGGAGTTGAAGGTTGAGTCTTATGAAATTTATTTTGGTATCCACAAAGGAGAGGTGACAAGCACTGCAATCACAAAGTATAAAAGTGACGGCTCGTATGATTATGGTAGTTCACCGGTAGCGGTAAACTGCAATGTAACGTTACTGAATCAATTTGACTAAACATACCAAGCCCAGCTTTGCTGGGCTTTTTTCTATCTGGCTACCAGTATAAGCATCCTCTCTTCATATTCATTAGTGGGTTTGCTCTTGGGCTAGTCTTTTGCTTCCACGTTCTTCTAATACATCCAAAAAGGTTTGGAAACCTTGTGGGTCGACAAAGGGATTACTTTGCTGTGATTCTTTAGCGTGGCGCTCAAAAATCTGTGCCAAATGCGGGTGACTGGCGAGGTTAACTTCCACTTGAGGCTCAGTTTTAGATAAGGCTCGAATCTTTTTTACGCTATTTACATACTGCTGCGCCAGTTCCAATCCGGTGAAATTGGTCCCATTGCCGCCAACAATAAATGCCTTATGAGTTTCACCTTGATGAGTAACGTTAAATTCAATCGATAAAGCACCTCTGGTGTGTCCGGGCGTGGAATAGAATCTAAACTGTTTATTACCAACGACTAAGGTGTCGTCATCATTAGCAAATGTCTTCACTTTCGGTGCTAGGAAGCGATTGTCTCCTCTGGAGTTTTTGGCGGTGAATTTAGCTAAGCGAAAATCAATGCTCGACATAATAACCTCTGCATCGAAATATCTTTGGATATATTCAGCGCCGCCGACATGATCTGAATGACCATGAGTAATTATGATGTAGCGCAGATGTTTGGGATTGAAGCCAAGCTTCTCTATATTGTTTGGGATCCAGCGCCCATAAGGACTGTCAAGCGTATCAATCAGAACAAGCCCCTCGGAAGTAGGGATAAGATAAGATGAAACCCACTTATCACCCACGTAGTATAAATCGTCAAACATTTTAAAGGGCTCAACATATCCGTTCTGGTCTGTTTTTTCCGGAATGGTTTCTGATTGCTCGCTAGAAAATGCATTCAACGATAAAAATAGTAACAGAAGTGCGGTGGGTTTCATGGCCAGCCTTAAATCTTATTCGTGGTTAAGTGAATCTATTCAATACCATATTGCGCAAAAATAAGCTGACTAATATCTGCGACAACTTGATTAATTTCTGGCAAGGTGGAGAGCGACGAGTTGGCAATAAAAATTCCGATAAACAACGGCTTTCGATCTGACTTCCATATCATCGCGGTAAGAGCTCTTGAACCCTTAACCCCGCCGCCTGATCTGTCAGCTATCAACCACCCTTGAGGTAAAACAGCGCGAGCCAGAGAGTCAGAGATCATATTATTAGTCATCCAAAACTGTAATTGTGTTTTACTGTCAGCGCTAAGGACATTACCTGTCAGTAATCGTTTGATGGTTTGAGTGATGGCGATAGGAGTGGTGGTATCGTTTTCTGCTCCTTTTTCAACATAGTTTAAGTCTGGTTCATAGCGATCCAAACGCGTTTTCTGATCGCCTATTTCCCTTAAAAACGCCGTTAAGCCACTCGGCCCACCAATTTGCTCAAGGGCTAAGTTAGCGGCGTAGTTATCACTCATCAACATGGTAGCGGCGCAAACGCTTTGCAAAGACATTTTACTACCAACAAAGTTTTCGGTAATCGGATTCCAGTTGACTAACCCAGACTCTGCTACATCAACTTTTTGGTTGAGCGAGAGCTCTTTCTGCTCCACATCATAGAGCACCTTTGCACAAGCTAATGTTTTAAACGAACTCATCATAGGAAATCTTTGGTTTCCGTTATAGCTCCATTGGTTATGCGATTGAGTGTCGATGACGGCGACACCGACTTGCCCTTTGATTTCTTGCTCTATTTTCGAGAGTGATTGTTCAAGACTGGCTGATACGCAATGGACTGATACTAAGGCTAGTAAGGAGCATAGAATATGTTTTTTCATTATTGTCTTTTCACTGTAATAGGAAGGAAGAATACTAGGCTTGTCACTCGAGAGCGACAACACACGAATTCTGAGCTTAGACCCAAGAAATTCTTGGCCTAAAAATGGCGTTTACCCTTGAGCTGACAAAGCTAAACCCGGTAGAATCCATGGCCTTTCCATTACCTTAAGACCGTTATGAACTTGAGTCAGTTACCGCTAAATTCGTTACGCGCCTTTTACGTATCAGCCAAGCATCAAAGCTTTACCAGAGCAGCAGATGAGCTGTGTGTGACACAAACGGCGGTGAGTCAGCAAGTTAAAGGACTGGAAAGTCGGTTGGGAACCACGCTGTTCAATCGAATGCCAAGGGGAATAGCTCTCACACTCGAGGGCCTGCGACTTTTTCCTGTGGTGGAGAAAGTATTTTCAGAGCTTACGGTTAGCCTAGAAAACCTATGCCTTGGCGTCAGTCGAGAGCCGCTAAATTTGGGGGTTGTAGGAACCTTTGCTCTTCATTGGTTATTGCCAAAGCTTGATAGCTTTTATCGTCAGCACCCTGACATTGAGTTAAGAATTTCAACCAACAACAATGTTGCAGATGCGTTTTCTGAAGGTTTGGACTACATCATACGATTTGGCCGAGGTCATTGGCATGGTAGTGTTGCCAAGCTTTTATTTGATACCCCTTTTACCGTTTTGTGTCATCCATCCATCGCGAGTCAACTGAGCAAGCCCCAAGATATTCTTAAGTATACCTTGCTTAGGTCATACGATATTCAAGAATGGGATCAATGGCTAGTTAAGGCTGGTGTAAAGGCTAAGGTTCATTATTCCAATAGTATTACTTTTGATTCTACCGCCCTTATGGTGGACGCTGCGGCGCAAGGTTTTGGTGTTGCGTTAGCTTCTCCTTTGATGTTTGCAAGCAAACTAAAAGAGAAGACAATTATGCAGCCATTTGATGTGTTTCTTCACAAGGGAGGGTATTGGCTCACCCGTTTAGACTCTAAGCCAGAAACATACTCTCAGCTGATGTTTAAATCTTGGCTTGATGCGCAGATCGAGTACTGTTCGGACATAGTTTCTAGCTGAATCTGTAACTCATTGGGTGAGAAGGGTTTAACTCTAAAAGATCCCATAAATTGCCATATAAATCTTTAAAGACGGCAACGGTACCATAGTCCTGTTGCTGAGGTTGCCTAATAAATTCAATACCTATAGACGTCATTCTTTCATAATCACGCCAAAAGTCATCGGTGTTTAGAAACAAAAATACACGTCCGCCTGCCTGATTACCAATAAAGCCTCTTTGTTCAGGTTTAGAAGCTTTTGCGAGCAGTAATGTTGTACCGTGTGAGTTCGGCGGAGCGACGACTACCCAGCGTTTGTCCTGCTCGGGCTGATAGGTATCTTCTATCAGTTCAAAATTCAGTTTATTCACGTAAAAGTCGATGGCCTCATCGTAGTCATCAACCACCAATGCAATATGGATGATATTTTGTTTCACTTTCTGCTCTTCATCAAAGCTCTATTGGGTAGTTAGAGTATCAGACAGGTGAATTGTCACCTAGCGAGCTGTGGACTTAAATAATAATTTATCATTATAATTAAAATTGATAATTTTAAATTATCATGGCAGGTTCTTATACTGCTCCTACTGAAATAAAATATTCACTTTATGAGCGATTAGGAGCTTGTTATGAAAATGAATCACCTTGGTATTATGGTTGGCGATATGACGAAAGCGGTGGAGTTTTATACTCAGGCGCTGGGTCTTCGAGTTGTGATGAACAACACCAAAGTTATCGAAGAGCGAGAGTCTGCTATCGGGCGTATGTGCATTGCTGTGTTTGGTGAAGGGTTTGCAGGCTTTAATAATGCGCGAGATCAGGGTGTCGAATAACACCTAAATCCTTGAGCAGAGAGTTTAACGATGAATCTATCTTTGTACATGTGGGCACGACTAAAGCGAGATGCTCTGCGCCGATCTTTTGGCTAGAGAAATACTTAGGTTCAGGCTTTGTTGTCACCAAACCAATGTCGATAGTGCCTTGCTTTACTTGCTCAAAAATGCGCTCGTTTGGCGTGGCTTCTAGTTCAATCGATAAACCTGGATAGCGCGCTTGCAAGTCTAGTAAAGGAGAATAGAGCAGCCAAGCCAATGTGCCCGAGCAACCTATACTGCACCGCCCTTTAAAAGCTTCATCTTGACCCAAGTTTTGTAAAAGTTTCGCTTCATTGGCGAAGTAATCAAGTGCGTAATGATAAACTTTTTGTCCGTACAGAGTTAGCTCAAACTGTTTATTAAAGCGCTTTATTAGCGGATATCCGCAGGCATTTTCTAGTTTGTTGATATGCTGAGTGACACCGGGCTGAGTCATATGAAGCGTTTCAGCCGTTCTGGTAAAATGACCCACTTCAATCAGGGTTTTAAAGGTGTTTAGCCAAACGGGATTAAGCATAGATAGAAACCAAAAATTATCAACAAATTCAATTTTGATAAGTTTTCATTATACAGATTAATTTTTGTCTCATAAGAGCAAATGTCAAACCCAAAGCCAAAACACTTCTTAGTTTGTACTCTAAATAAAACTTCCGCGTTGTTTTATTGAAAAATCATGCAACATTACAGGTTTCACTGAAAATTTTCTTATATTGAGACCTAAATATCATTTTCTTCTCTGTCACAATATTGAAACAAAGTTTGACATCTAATGTTTAGCCTATAAATGGTTAATCTAAATAGATATATATCATTACAGACGCATATCTAGCCATTTCTAGATATGCTATGTTGGATATGTCAATAATCTATATGTGAAATTATAATCTATATGTTTATTTTTATCTTTTAATTCAATAATTTGTGTTCTCGTGCTTTTTGTTTTTACGGAATGTAAACATGATGGCCTGATTTTCCAATTAACGATTATAGCTACTTGAGATTTGAAAATACGTATTTATTTGTTTAGAGTACAAAGTGTTTGTGCGCTTGTGCACCTAGCAAAGGATAAATCATATGACTCCCATACTGGAAGTTAAGGGACTCTACAAAGTATTTGGAGATAATACTGAACGCGCATTTACCATGCTGAATGACGGTTTGGATAAGGAGCAAGTCTTTGAAAGGACGGGGCTCACGATTGGAGTAAATGATGTATCTCTGTCAATTAATCAAGGTGAAATCTTTGTAATTATGGGGCTTTCTGGCTCTGGTAAGTCTACCTTGGTCCGTTTACTAAACCGCTTGATTGAGCCGACGAAAGGAAGTGTATATTTCAAAGGTAACGACATTTCACATATTTCTGAACAAGCGCTCAGAGCCGTGCGCCGAAAAAATATCTCCATGGTTTTTCAAAGCTTTGCGCTTATGCCTCATATGACAACCCTTGAAAACGCGGCTTTTGGTTTAGAGCTTGCCGGTGTTGGGCTTGATGCTAGAAACAAACTTGCGTTCGAGGCATTAGAAAGGGTTGGCTTGGAAGCCTATTGTGAGTCATTTCCTGATGAATTGTCCGGAGGTATGAAACAGCGTGTCGGACTAGCCCGTGCATTAGCCTGTGACCCAGATATTCTACTGATGGACGAAGCCTTTTCTGCCCTTGACCCATTAATAAGATCTGAAATGCAAGATGAGCTGATACGTCTGCAAAATGATGATAAGCGGACGATAGTATTTATTTCTCACGACCTTGATGAGGCGATGCGTATTGGAGATCGTATCGCCATTATGCAGGATGGAGGGGTTGTTCAAGTTGGGACACCGGATGAAATTCTGCAAAAACCCGCGAATGACTATGTAGCCGCGTTTTTTAGAGGTGTTAACCTAGCGTCTGCGCTAACCGCCAGAGATATTGCTAAAAAAGCACCCGCAGCTGTGTTCAAAAAGTCAGAACATGATGGCCCAGCTTCAGCGTTGCAATTACTCGTTGATAGTGACAGGGAGTTTGGAATTATTGTTGATAAGGGAAATCACTATTCTGGTATTGTTTCATTAGATTCACTCCAATTGGCAAACAAAGAAAATCGCTCTCTGGCGAGTGCCGAACTTGATGATTCAGTTACCCTTAAACCAGAGCAACCCATAAATAGTATTTTGGGGTCCGTTGCTGGCGTTCCTTACGCAGTCCCTGTCGTTGACGATAGCGGTAATTACTATGGTGTGATTAGTAAGTCTCGATTACTGCAAGTATTAGACAAGGAGTAGAACTATGTCATCCACGCAAAACACGACGGATCCATGGGGTGCAAGTCAATCTGAAAAGTCTAATGAATGGCTAAATACAGGCGTTGTTGAAGAGAAAAGCTTTGATCTATTGAATCCTTTTGAAGATTCTTTTTTACCCCTAGATAATTGGGTTGAGTCAGGTTTGGACTGGCTTGTAGCCCATGGCAGACCTGTATTTCAAGCTGTCCGTGTACCCATCGACTTTATTTTAACTTCATTCGAAGCCGCACTTGTGTCTACACCTGCGCCGATAATGTTATTAATTTTGTCATTGCTTGCTTGGCAGTTTTCCAATCTTCGACTTGGCATAATGACGTTTATCTCATTGATATTTATAGGCTTGATTGGTGTTTGGTCTCAGTCGATGACAACGCTAGCCTTGGTTATGACCTCTGTATTTTTCTGTTTATTGATAGGTTTGCCTGTCGGTATCTGGCTTGCTAGGAGTGATACTGCTGCTAAATTCGTTAGGCCGATATTGGATGCTATGCAAACGACGCCAGCGTTTGTTTACCTTGTTCCTATTGTCATGCTATTCGGCATTGGCAATGTCCCCGGAGTCGTTGTGACGATCATTTTTGCCCTTCCTCCTGTGATTAGATTAACCATTTTGGGCATACAACAAGTGCCAGAAGAGCTTATTGAGGCTGGGCATTCATTTGGTGCGAGCAAGAAGCAGATGTTATATCGCATCCAATTGCCTCTCGCTCTGCCGACCATTATGGCTGGGGTAAATCAGACGTTAATGCTTTCACTCTCCATGGTAGTCATAGCTTCAATGATTGCAGTTGGTGGTTTGGGGCAAATGGTCTTAAGAGGAATTGGGCGATTGGATATGGGACTGGCTGCGGTTGGAGGGCTAGGTATTGTAATACTTGCGATCTTATTAGACCGAATAACCCAAGAGTTAGGAAACAATGCGGGAGACACTAAAACGCGTTGGTACCAATCTGGTCCAATTTCTATTGTCTTACGCTTTGTTAAACAAACGAAAACTACCAGAGCATCTCTAGAGGAGAATTACAAATGAACCTTTCATGGACGAAGTTACTGAAAGTAAGTGCTTTATTTACATTGTTACTTCCTGTTTATGTATCGGCAGATAGCCTTCCTGGTGAAGGCGTGACAGTTCAACCCTTGCAATCTACGGTGGCCGAAGAAACCTTCCAAACTTTAATTGTGAATCGTGCTCTTGAAGAGCTTGGGTACCAAGTCAAAGAAACTAAGGAAGTGGATTATAACGTTGGTTATACTTCTATCGCGAAGGGCGATGCGACGTTTCTTGCTGTTGGTTGGTTTCCACTTCATGCTGATAAATACACAATGGCAGGTGGAGACGAGAAATTTTATCGACAAGGTAACTACATCAGTGGTGCCGCACAAGGGTATTTGATCGATAAAAAGACAGCAGAAAAATACGGCATTACTAACATTGGTCAACTGAAGGATCCTAAATTAGCCAGCCTTTTTGATGCTAACGGTGATGGTAAAGCTGATCTAACCGGTTGTAATCCTGGTTGGGGTTGTGAAATGGTCATTGAAAAGCAGATCGCTGCATTCGGACTGAAAGATACGGTTACGCACAACCAAGGCAACTATGCGGCGATTATTGCCGACACTATATCACGCTATAAAAAAGGCGATCCTGTTTTGTATTACACCTGGACTCCATACTGGGTGAGTGGCGTTCTTGTACCAAGAAAAGATGTTGTTTGGCTTGAAGTCCCGTTTTCTGCGTTGCCCGGTGAGCGTGAAAATGTTGATACCACGTTGCCGAATGGTAAGAACTATGGGTTTGAAATGAACTCGATGCGTATTGTGGCCAATAAGGCCTTCACAGATAAGAATCCTGCAGCCGCTAAGCTTTTTGAAATCATTAAGTTAGATATTAATGATGTCAGTGCTCAAAACATGATGATGAGTCAAGGGAAAAATAGTTCAGCCGATATTGAATCTCATGTTAATGGTTGGATAAAAGCCAATCGCTCACAATTTGATGCATGGATATCGGAGGCTAAAAAAGCAGCGTTGTAATTCCACAATAGAGCTGACTGCTTGGTGTGGACCATTTAGTTGGAGGCTCCAAGTAGTCTAGCTTTGTCCAGCCCATAACTTTGTTTGTGGAACGCGATGTTAATAGCCCATTTCATCAAAACATTTAGTGCCGCGTGTAACAATAATCGCCAATTTTCATAGGCTAGGTATAGTTATATAGATTATTATCTTTGCCATGATCTTTTACCTAAAGGCAGTAAATGAGCTTAGATAGAATTGATCGAGAGATCTTGCGTATCTTAAACCTCAAAGGGCGTCTTCCTGTTGTGGAGCTGGCTAAGTCCGTCAATTTGACGACCTCCCCTTGCTCAGACCGTGTGAAACGCCTAGAAAAAGAAGGCTATATAAAAGGCTATCACGCAGAGCTGAACCCAGAGAAACTTGGATTAGACGTTCAGGTGTTTATTCATATTCGCCTTGATCAGACGAGCTTTTCGATTTTTGATAAGTTTGCCAAAGCGGTTGAAGACATGCCAGAAATAGAGGAATGTTACTCTCTGTCTGGTGATTTCGATACCATGATTAAAGTTCGTGTCAAAGATATGAAAGCGTATCAGGATTTTATGTCGAGCAAGCTTGGCTCTCTACCTGGTGTGATTCAAACCCGCAGCGAAGTGGTAATTGAAGAGCATAAAACCAGCTTTGGCATCAACGCTGATTTGATCATGACGTTATAAAAAAGGGAAGTATTGTTTCCCTTTTTAATGCTTGATATTAGGCAATAAACGAAGACGCGATGCCAATCAGGCCGCCAAACACACCGCCCCACACCACAAGCCACCCTAGGTGCTGCTTAATCATTTTCTGCACGATTTCTTTAACCAGTTTTGGCGTTAATTCATTAAGTCTTTGATCAATGATATTTTCAATGTTGGCTTGAATTTCTTCCATCATTGCGGGCGATTCTAATTGATCTTTGAGCGCTTCTTTTACGGCATCACTTTGGCTGATCTCAACCACAGCTTGCTGCATTTTTTCGACAAATGGTGCTTTTAGTGGCTGGAGTGCTTCAGTGCCGCCGAACATGGCCAAGGCACCGCCAAACGAAGAGTTGGCAATCACGCTAACTAAAGAGTCAAAAGTTGGGTTAAAGTCGACTTTTTCCAAAATCGGCTCTAGTTTTAGGCTTTTACCTCCCGACATTTCTTTATTAAGAAAACGGTCGATGTTTTGCTCGGTAAAAAACTGCTCCATCATGAGGTTTTTGATTGCGGCTTTAAATTCCTCGAATCTGGCTGGAATAACGCCTGAACCGTATAGGCCTGGGACTTTTTCAAACAGCATGTGGATGGCTAGCCAGTTGGTAATGGCGCCGGAGAACGCGAATAAGCCTGCATAGTAAGCAATCGAATTGCCTGTCTGGTAGCCGCCCGCTAACAAAGCCAGTGCGAGTAGATTAGTCAGTAAGCTTTTGTTCATCTTCTATAAAACAATGATTGAGTGTCAATGTTGCGAGTATATACCAAGTCGCTGCTTAGATTGAATATGGGTATGGTGTAAAGTTTTGCCTCTGTTGTCCGCGAGTGAATTTCTTCTTACAGGTTGTGGGTTTTGTTTCAAATATCAGACTTAACCCTATGTCGTAAAGTCCTAGTTAAGCTCTTCAAGGTGAGTGTGTTAGTGTATTAACAATACAAAAATGAATAGATGATTATTCGAGACCAGAAGAGTCATTGGAGTAATAAACAGTAAGTATGAAAATCACGACCCTTGTCGATAATTCACGTTTGGACAGCAGGAAAGATCTGGCTGTTGAACGAGGTTTATCGCTTCATATCGAAACGGCCAGTACTCAACTCTTATTTGATGCGGGCAATGGCCGAACATTTTGTGACAATGCTCTTTTACTGGATATTAATATTGCCGAGGTAGACTTGGTGGTGTTATCTCATCGACATCATGACCATTGTAACGGTATTACGCATTTCGTGAATATCAATCACAAAGCCAAAGTCTATATGAGAGAGTGCGAGGATAAAGACTACTACTTTCAGGCATATGGCTTTAAGACTAACGTTGGCCTGAATAAAACGATATTGGAGCGCAATGCCCATAGGATGGAGTTGATAAAAAATACCACTGAGATTGCTCCCAGTGTCCATCTTATTACGCAAATTGAGAGAAAATATCCCCAACCTGCCGGAAATCAGTATCTTTATACGCAGTCAAAGCAAGGCATTGAACGCGATACCTTTGATCACGAACTGATCCTTGTTATTGAGGAAGTGGATGGATTGGTTATCTTCACCGGGTGCGCCCATAGTGGTGTGCTCAATATGATTGAAACAGTCGTGAATTTATTTCCGAAGCAGAAAATTAAAGCGGTTGTGGGTGGTTTTCATCTCGTAGGCTTACCGATATTCAATAGTATCGGGGGCACCAAACATGATATTGAAGCGGTAGCAAAAGCTCTAGCTGAATATCCTATTGTTCGGTTTTATACAGGCCACTGCACTGGTATGAAAGCTTATACAATTTTGAAACGCGTGTTAGGTGATCGTTTAGAGCATATTCCAACCGGTCGCTGTGTGAGTATTTAGTGAGTAATTCATTATTTAAATGCGAAACTTATACCTAAATTAGTCACAGTTTTAAACACAGCGTAAAGCATTCCATTGATACCTACACCTACAAGTATATTATTCAACTCATTTGGTTATTTGAGGCTGCAAATCACATTAGTTAAATCTAATCAGCTACTTATAAGTGGGTCAGTGATTTTTGTCGTCAACTTGTGAGGTTGAAAATGAGTGAATTAGCTGTAGAAAAACACGATCACTTAACGAAAAGAAAGCGCTATAGAACAGAAGTTTCTCGTGTATACCCTCTTGATATGCGGGGAAGTTTTCATGAGTTAGAGAGTTGTTTTCTTGGCATTAGCCTAAGCAATCATCACTTCACCCCATTAAAGCTTGAAGCTGTCTTAAAGTGGGTATCTAAACGATTCGATTCTTGCAGCTTATTGGTCGGGGATAGTGTTCATCGCTTAAATCTTGCTCGTCAGTCCTCTGACTCAGAACAAGAGTGTTTAGAGCGAGCCTTGGTTATGGGTAGAGAATATATTGAACAGGCAGAGGAAATCATTAGCAGGCTTAATTTGCCAACCAGTTTTCAGTTTGTTCGATGTTCTGAAGTCCAAAAAACGGATTTATATAAAGACTATTACCAGTGCTTAAAAGAGCTCTACAATACAGACTTGGACTATAGAAACTCGGTCATTTCATCGGCGATTCAATTTCAGAAAATTGCACCTAAATCGCTTGAACAAGCAGAAGAATGCTTGCAGATACAAAGTTCTATTCAGTACTTTTTATAAGAATTTGCCATATTTGCATGCTTATATGATCAAAATTTACCCGTTATGCTATACCCTGGTGCATTTACTATTCTTGATGAAGTTGTGCGTGGGCTACACCCAGAAGCCACTTCAGCTCTGCGTGACTTAGTAATAGTGTCTTTAAGATTCCATTAGCTCAATGGTATAGTTAGAAGCTTGGCTTGAGCATTTAAGCGCTTTGGCTAGCATACAACAAGAGTTATTGGCCGCAAAATAGCGGCCTTTACACTGTAAACTTTGAGGGTTATTTTAGACGGAGTGTGAGTGCTGAAGCTATATTTCGTGCAGATATTTCAATATTTGATTTTGCTTCTTTTAATGCGGTAGGAAGGTCAGTCGCACCAAGGACAACACTATAAACCGCATCGATACCGTGCTCATATACTACATGACAGTCTTTAGACACGCTTCCGGCAATACCAATAACGGGTAGGTGGTACTGTTTAGCAATCCTAGCTACGCCAATTGGTGTTTTACCATAAATAGTTTGGCTGTCGATACGCCCTTCACCTGTGATCACCAGAGTGGCGTCTCTGACTTCTTGTTCAAGCTTTACAAAATCCGTCACAATATTGATTCCAGCGCGCAACTTTGCATTTAATAGACCAAGCAGCGCTGCACCTAGCCCACCAGCTGCACCAGCTCCCGCTTGGTTGATCACTTCTATACCCGTTGTTTGACGAATCACATCAGCGAAGTGGGCAAGGTTTATGTCAAGTTGCTCCACCATTTCTGGAGTGGCGCCTTTTTGTGGGCCAAAAACATGGGATGCGCCTTTAGGGCCGCATAAGGGATTGTCAACATCACAAGCAACTTCCAGAGTTACATTTGCTAAACGCTTGTCCAAGCCGGATAGATCGATTCTTGCGAGTTCAGATAGAGCACCACCCCCATACCCTAAGTCTGCGCCTGATTTATCATAGAAACGAGCGCCGAGTGCTTGTGCCATGCCCATGCCACCATCATTGGTTGCACTGCCACCAATACCGAGAATGATGTGTGTGACACCTGAATCTAATGCTTGCTTAATCAGCTCACCAGTACCAAATGTGGTGGTAAGCATAGGGTTACGTTCGTCAGGATTCACGAGGTGAAGACCAGATGCTGCAGCCATTTCAATCACAGCGGTAGAGCCCTCACCTAACAAACCGTAGAAACCCTCGACAGTTTCGCCCAATGGCCCAGTAACCCTAGCGGTTAAAATACTTCCATTCGTTGCATCCACTAGTGATTGTACTGTGCCTTCACCGCCATCAGCCATTGGTAGCTTAATATACTCCGCATTGGGCATTACCTTTTTAAAGCCCTGTTCAATTGCTGTAGCAACTTCCATTGCGGTTAAGCTTTCTTTGTAAGAATCAGGTGCGATGACAATTTTCATTTTCTATCCTCAAACTAAGGTTAATTTGCATCTAAGCAGCACTGGGGTTTTAAACAAACCAACCAAACACACCAAACATCATTGTTGAAACAAAGGCAATCATCAGGCCGACGACAGACTCGTAGGGAATGAGCTTTAGGCGTTCTTTAATATCCATATGAAGTGCGCCGCCAGTGGCATGGAAAAAACTGCCGTGAGGCATATGATCAAGTACAGTTGCACCTGAATGAATCATAGCCGCACCAGCCAAAGCGGGTACACCTAGATGTAAAATGGTGTCACTAAATACAGAGGAGGCTACCGCTGTGCCAGCCGTGGTGGAGGCGGTTGCTAATGACATCATCGCACCTGAAATTGGAGCAAGTAGAAAAGAAGGTAGACCAGAGGCGGTGAGAACTTCAATCAAACCATCCTTTAGTCCTGAGTGAGCGATAACACCAGCCAAGGTGCCTGTGCCAAGCAGCATTACCGCGACAGGTGCCATGCGGCTAAGCCCTGAAACGGCAAAATGGTTGGTATCGGCAAAGCGTCCCATGACAAGTGCGCCAATCAGCCCGCCTAGGGGTAAGGCAATGAGTGGATCAATATTAATATTCGCAATAGGGCGTAGTGATAAAAGGACGATCGCAACCAAAGGGGCCACGATAGCAAGTTTGAAACTGGGGATGCGAGAATGATCGATATCGATGACTTCAGTGGCTTCGACTTTTGAGCCTTTGTTGACTAACTTTTTTGCAATCAGGTAGGCCAGCACCAAGCCAAACAAACCAGGAATAATTCCTGCCGCCATGACTGATGTAAGTGGGACGTCGAAGGCATCTGCTGCTGCAATGGCATTGGGGTTGGGAGACATGACATTACCTGCTTTACCACCCCCCACCATGGCCAATAAGATAGCGGTTTTTGATATGTCGGCGCGGCGAGCGATGGCAAGTGCAATAGGCGATACAGTAATAACCGCTACATCGACAAACACTCCTACAGCAGTGAGAATCATTGTCGCGACTGCCAAAGCCAGTAGAGCGCGCGTTTCACCGACTTTTTTGACTATGGTCTCTGCAATTGAGGTTGCCGCGCCTGACTCTATCAGTACGCCTGCAAGTACCCCAGCTGCGAGTATGCGCAGTACTGCCGTAACAATGTCTTGCGCGCCGCCAATCATCAAACCGACAGTCTCTGTGAGAGAGACTCCACCGACAACACCACCGATCAGGGCGCCGATGATCATTCCATATGCGGGCGGGACTTTCTTCAGTATAAGGGTAATAGCGACAACCAAAGCGGTTAATGCGCCAAGAGTGGTGACTTCTATCATTTTATTTTTATTCTCGCTTATTGATGAAACTGAACGCAGACTAAGCGATGAGTGGTAAGAAATCTTTAGGCAAAATAACAATATCGATACTCGTTAATAAGATATTTTTTGTATTATTGCACAATAAATATAGTTCGCTTACATACACCTTAAAGCCAAATAAAGTTGAATTTTTTCATCTATCTTATTGATTTTAAGTCTGGTTATATGTTCTATTTTTTCTAGGCGGTATCTTAATGTATTACGATGAATATGGAGCTTTGCACAAGTTTGAGCAAGGTCGCAATTTTGTGCAAAAAATACGGTCAAAGTTTTTATCAAGGTGCCTTTAGCGTCTTGTTGTTTTAATAGATGGATAGGTTGGCTGACTTGTGCTTTACGCCATTCATCTTGTATCAAACCATCAATGAGAACCGATAGTTTATTATCCTGATAAAAAAGGATGGCTTGTTTGCTACTACTACAAGATAGGGTAGCCTTCGCTGTTTCGTAAGAGCGAGACAAACCAACCAAGCCGGGAAAATAGTCCCCTATGGCGATTTGAATTGAAAAGTCGGTCTCTTGACTGATTCGTTTGAGCAGACGTTTGACTCGCTTGTTCTCTTCTGTTTTGCTCCATGATTGGTTAACGACAGTGATGGGTTTGAGTACCACGACTTCGTTTTGCGATACTGACACAATACCGACTATGTTATCTCGTTCAGGGTATTCCAGTAGATGGACCAGCTTTTGTAGCTGCTCTAGTGTTAGAGGGTGTCCTTGTTTTGGTATCACTTTAATGGCTGCAGCCACTCTTGGCTGAGACAGATCTAGGTCTAATCGTTCAGCTATCGATAGCAATTGCGTTTCATTTAATGTGGAGCCTTGAATAAGCTGTAACAGGAGTTCTTCTCGATGACGCTTATTCCACTGAATCTGAGCCATTAAATCAGCTTGTTCGACAATCAACTCAGCAGTCATTTTGACCATTTCTCCAAAACGTCGTACCTCGTCAGGATTGCCCGAAATGCCGACCACACCAATGACCTTGTCTTGATGTAAAATGGGCAAATTAATGCCTTGTTTTACCCCCATTAAAGTCTTTGCAGTCTCATCACTGATTTCGACAACACGATTATCATGGATGGCCAATAGAGCACCGTCATGGAGTTTGTTTAATCGGCTTGGATCGCTCGAGCCAATGATGTGTCCATGTTCATCCATGACGTTAACGGGGTACTGAATGATTTTGGTCGCACGCTCAACAATTTGTTTTGCGATTAAAGAATTTAACTGCATGTTCGAAGGATCTTTCGGTCAGGCTTATCAACAGAGCTAACATAGCATAACGACCATTAGGATTAATACGACCAAAGCTTATATTGTCAGGGATATAATTCCATAATATCGAGATCTAAACCCACAGAAGAACGCCAACCAAATGATGCGTCTCTAGCTACTTTAATCGGCTCAACATAGTGCCATAAGCTGGTATGAAGGTCGGGCTGGAATATCCCATATCCTGCATCTAGCGTT
This sequence comes from Vibrio sp. Of14-4, assembly GCF_022347625.1. Classification (NCBI taxonomy): domain Bacteria; kingdom Pseudomonadati; phylum Pseudomonadota; class Gammaproteobacteria; order Vibrionales; family Vibrionaceae; genus Vibrio; species Vibrio sp. Of14-4. Next base: position 16,567 of record NZ_JAKRGI010000018.1, read on the forward strand.
GTGCGTAGTATTTCAGTTGATTTATCTTCGCCAAAAATAACGCTAGCCCCACCTTCTATGTTACAGCGCTCTAGGACATACGCCGACACTAGGTAATCACTGCCATCTTGGTGTATACCTTCTGGAGAATTTGTTCCATCGCTGTTCTTGTCACAGACAATACAGGTGTGATGAACAGTGATGTTTAACATCTTTATTTTAGGATTACTGTGCACCGCTCTTTTGATGTTGGACTTGATAAAGCGCACAAGGTCATCGTTAAAATACTGCTGAGGTAATTCTGTAAAGACTCGTGGTAAGCTTCTGAAATCGATCTTTTCGCTATGTTCAATCTCTGCCAATGCTTGCCCAAATGGTTTGGTTTTAACCCTCTGTAGGCCAGTTATATTGCCGTCAACTATGGTTGCGATGGCACTGCTGATAAATCTTTTTCTGGAGGGTTTTATCATTTCTATTGAGTGTTTAACTTCCTCTAAGTCAACGCTAGAGCTTAACTTTTTAACAAGCTCATCGACGGACAAAATACCAAGGTAAAACTCGTGTTTATCACCAACAGTGAGCATTGAAGAGCCAAATAGATCTTCTTGGTTGGTTATCCACTCTAATTGGCATTGTCTGTGTAAGTATTTGTCCCAAGGAGCTTCTTGGAACACTTTTAAATAACTTTCTTTGAGTAAGCCTGAACACGATTTTTCTGAGAAGACCTCGATTGGACCGTTTGAAATAGTCAAAATGATTAATCCCTTTATCAAGTTTAAGTCTTTGGATGACAAATTTTTGCCATTGTATTCACCTAAAGGCTTAAGACTACTTTTCTTGTTATTTTTACTTGTTTAGGAGATGAAAGTGTGAATTTTTTTAGCAAAATTATGTACATAGAGTGTAATTGAGCAATCACTTCCTATTTAGCCTAAGGGGAATTGTTATAGGGGATAAATCATCTAGAGTTCTTTTAATTTAGACCGTACTTCTCTTTCAATTTTTCAACAAATGAAGCATTCTTTTTCAAGAATTCATCAAACTCTTTGATGACATCTGTATGTTTCACCGTCGATAGAAAGTAATCCCCCTTGATGTGTGGAAGAGAGGGATCAAAAGCAATCATTTCATCATCGATCCCAAGTGACCTCATGGTATAGCTGGCGATTGCAACATTAAAATATACACCTTCAACATCGTCTCTATTGAGGAAAATGCTGATAAGAGTTTTAATGTTATTGAACTCTTTGACTTTGATTGCTCCTTGGTTCACCTCGTCAATGACCGCATAAGGAGTAAAGCCTCTTACTATGCCTAAAGTTTTGAGTTTGGTTTGACCAAGTTTGTCGGCGGAAACCATGATGCCATCGGTATAGCTCAATGCTGATTGACTGTATGTTATATCGGTGCCTTGTTTAAAGTCGCTTGCCCAGTTGGGGTTGTCAGGAAATTTTAAATCTATTTCATCTTCAACAAGTTCATGAAAAAGACGAACAATGGGTAGTGGCCGATATGTAATTGTGTGATTATATTTTGCTCCAAAATGGTCAAGTAGCTCTCTTGCATAGCCAGCATACTCACCAGACTTAATCGAAGAGATAGGATGATAATCAATATTTTCCACACCGATTATTATATTCTTTCCATACGATACTTGACTGAATATCAAAATGAATATGCTGAGTATTAGTGCCTTCATTGCATAGCCTGTATTATTGCCATCGACAAAATTATCTTCTAGTTAACAGTTTAGGCGATATAGCTCAGCTATCTGGATTAATTTGCCTGAGCTTTTGTAGGAGCGAAAGCATAATTTTTGGATGCTGCTTTGATTAAGATAGCGCAACCGTGTGTTTTAAGCTTAGCTCGGCAATGTACTGTGCATCGCTATGACTTTCTCTATAGTTTTTAGCACTTCACTGATCTTGTCATTGTCGAGAGCATCTCTATGTGGAGACGTAAATGCTTCTATATCATTGTCGAAATACTCACCATATGCGTGGGCGAATTCGTCGGAGATAGCCGCTTTGACTAGGATATCCGCACCTTGGCTAATGTCACCACCTGCTACACCATAAGCATCTTTGACCATTTTGCTGCCAAGAAACGATTTTGGATTCACCGCAACGATTAATGGTCCTGATGTCCTACAGTCTGTACCAACTTTTCTTGACCACATGGTCAGGGCGAGCTTGCTTTGTGCGTAAGCCTCACCATCACTAAGCGGCAGTTTTCCCTCTAGAGCAAGCAAGTTTACAGGTGCTTGTGCGGCAGACGAGAGGTTTATAACGCGACTAGAGGGGGTCATTACAGGCTGAAGCCGATGAGTTATGAGGTAAGGAGCGATAGTATTGACCATAAATCGCACATCCAAGCCTTTGTCGGTTATCGTCTGCGAAGTTGAGAAAATACCAGCGTTATTAATGACAACATCCAACTTATCGTAGGTTTGGTTAATGGTATTTATCATCTCATAGATGGCCTCAAAGGAGGATAGGTCAGCAACCAATGAATCTATTTTGCCTTTACCGATGCTTTTTAACGTGCTTTGCACCGCTGTAACCTTCGATGGGTTACGTCCATGGATTATTACATGATGGCCCTGTGTAACCAACTTTTTGGTTGTTTCTAAACCTATCCCATCCGTAGCGCCGGTAACCAATATAATATTTTGCATAACTATTTTATTACTTATTAACCTAGATTTAGCCAATTATAGATCTTGGTGAAAATAGATCATTCGTGTCGTTGAGTTTTTGAGAACGATAGGACTCATTATAAATGTGAATTGACGAAACATGTACAACTGAGCTTTTTATGCCTATAGAGATTATAGGGATGATTGATAAGGCTTGGTATGAAACCCATTTTATTCACGCTTTTTATTGCTTTGTTTGCTACTACTGTAAATGGCAAGCTGATCATTAACACTGAAGAGTACGCACCTCTCAGTTATACAGAGAATGGCATTTTGAAGGGGATTGCTACTGAGCAGGTTGAAGCAATATTCAGTCTTGCAGACATAGATTATGAAATGCGAGTCTTTCCTTGGGCCAGGTCGTATAACAAAGCGTTAACTGAAGCCAATACCTGTGTATTCACAACGTCACACACGCCTGAAAGAAGTAAGCTTTTTAAGTGGGTTGAACCCCTGTCTTTAAATATGTCGATCCTAGTGAAATCGAAACAAAGCAGCGTGAGCGTTAGCACTATTGATGAGGCAATGAAATATCGAATTGGGATCCAAAATGAGGATGTGGCAGGTGCTTATCTGAAAGATAAAGGTTTTATTAGTCTAGATAGTGCGGCCAACGTAGACCAATCGATTCTTAAGCTGCTTGCAGGAAGAGTTGATATGGTGGCTTTAGCTGAGTCCCGTTATCTAGCAATGGTTGATCAAGGTCAACCGATAGAGAAAGTGATTGATATTTTTGCACTTAAGATGGGTCTTGCCTGTAATAGACAAGTGGAGGACGCAACAATAGAGAAACTCCAAAAGGCTTTGGATAAACTTATTCAAGAAGGGATGCAGGACAAAATAAACACCAAATACAAAAATTCCTGACATCTATTGGCATCTAATGTTTTAATCTGCATTTACAGCCACAATCAAGGAAACGATAAATGTCAGGTATTACCGATCTAGACAAACTACTTTTATCAATGCAACCTAAGCTGAGCGATGGTGAGTTTGTCTTTTGCACTGTAGAAGGTGATCTTCAAAACTATGCTGAGCTTAAACCCCTCGCAAGTTTTATCGAAGCTGAAGGCTTAACACTCGTTCTTGAAAAAGACATAGCCGTAAAGTCGGGTATAGACTTTGAAGGTGTTTATCGCCAAATAACATTGACAGTACATTCGAGCCTAGAGGCGGTTGGCCTGACCGCGGCAGTGTCGACTAAGTTAGCCTCAAAAGGCATCAGCGCTAATGTTATTGCTGCCTATTATCACGACCATATTTTTGTTCCAGCAAGTAAAGCAAATGCTGCCCTTGCGGCATTGATGGAATTTAGTCAGTAGCTGGCTTTAAGCTTGACCGCAGTTCCAAACACCATAAGTTCTGATGCTCCGTCAGTAATCGCACTGGTTGTAAATCGAATCCCGACGACAGCATCTGCATTGAGCTTAGCCGCGTCTTGAACGAGACGCTCAATAGCGATTTCACGCGCTTCAGTTAACATTTCGGTGTAGCCTTTCAGCTCACCACCGACAATGCCTTTAAGTCCGGCCATAATGTCTCGTCCAACGTGTTTGGATTGGACAATATTGCCATTCACAATGCCTAGCACGGTTTCAATCTCTCTGCCCGGAATCGTTTCTGTGGTTGTGTAGATCATTTATATTATCCTAATCTAGCCAATACGCTGTATATACAAATAAATATAATATCTTATATAGTTTGAATGAAATATATAACTATTTTATTTCAATCAATCAAGACCAACAAAGTGATAAGTGGTTATTCGTTTGCTAGAATCACCAACATCTTTGTCGCTCCTTTTTGGAATTGATAACTGACTTCTTCAAGTCGGACTTTTGCCTCTATACGTTCGAAGTGCTCGATGACAGAGGTCAGATAGTTTGACTGTGTTCCTTCAAGAGATAGTAGGGGATAGATCCGAACTTCTTTGGATACTCTGACTAATTCAGTTATCGACTGAATATGATCTTGCAAAGAAAAATGCTCTTCATACAAAAACAGAAAATGCGAGCATAGTGCCAGATCAAATTCTTTATCGGCAAAATTAAGCTTAGGTAAGTAACCGTGGACATATCTTTGTTCTGCTTTACCTTTATCGTAGTCAGCTAAGAAGTGATTCATGGCTGACAGTCTGGTTTGTTCTAGATGAAGTGGTGAGTCAAATTGATTCCATAGGTAAGCACCTTTATTTTGGATGATTTGTTCCATGATTATTGGGCGCACTTGCTCTATCCGGTCACTAATTTGCTGCTTTGAAAACTGGTATATTGGATCGATGGATACTATTTCCCCGCCCATCTGAGTAAGCTCAGCGTTGAAGCTTGCAGGACCATCGCCACATCCAAGAATCTTTTTATGTTTATCTTCTTCGCCTAGGTTGAACATTCGTTGATACTCTGTAAGAGTTCGTCCCCAAGGGACCACATGCTCGAGCTTCATATATTTTCCCTGTTTTATTGATTATTATCAAAATGGTTTAATTCTCGTATCACTTGTATGAAAGTATCAATTTCTTCAATGGTGTTGTAGTAATGCAAAGACGCTCGAACAACTTCTTCAAGTCCACGATCAGAAAATGAGATTAAGCTTCCTGCCCCTTTAGATATCGAGACATTGATACCTCTAATTCGCATCGCTTTTTGAATTGCGTTAGCCGATAGTGTATTTGAGTAGAAGGTTACAATGCCGCATTGCTCAATACCTTGATCGGTAACGGCAATCTCTTTTATGCTTTTTAATCTTTCTCTTAACGTATTGGCCAGTGTATAGATTCTTGCTTGTATATCAGGCAATCCCCAATCTAGCGAATATTTTATTGCTTCTCCTAGTGCAATTTTTCCGGCACAAAACTGTTCCCAGTTTTCAAATCGCTTGGCGTCACTGCGAATCTGAAATTCTGTGGGTGACATTAGGGTCGCGGCATGCTGATCAAGCATTGGAGGCTCTAGCTTTTCGAGTAGTGTAGTGCGTACATAAAGAAGTCCTGTCCCCCTAGGGCCTCTTAAATACTTTCTACCAGTTCCAGATAAAATATCACAGCCTATTTTTTCGACATCTACGGGTATTTGCCCAAGAGCTTGGCATGAATCCAGTAGGTAAGGAATATTTGCCGCTTTGGCGATTCGTCCAATTTCATTGACAGGGTTTACTAACCCACCTCCAGTGGGTATGTGAGTAATCGAAATCAATTTGACTCGTTCATCAATAAGACTGGACAGCATTTGTGTGTCTACCTGTCCATGACAATCATTCGGTATAAATACAACGTTTACACCATATCGCTTGGCTTGTTGGATATAAGCGATAACGTTACTACCATACTCAGCCATGGAAGTAAGGATTTTATCTCCCCGTTGGAACTTAAAGGAATAGAAAGCTAAATCCCATGCCCTCGTTGCACTATCTACAAAGGCGATTTCATTGGCAGAGCAATTGAGAAGTTTGGCTGCGTTATTATAAAAGTTATTCAGTTTTTCGGTATATAGTTCAGCTGTTTCATAACCACCATATTTCTCTTCATCATTCAAGTACTGATGTAATGATTCACTGACTGGTGTCGGCATTAATGAAGAGCCCGCATTGTCAAAATGTATCATACTATCAGCGGCTAAAGTTTCACTGCGAGCTCGACGGATATTGAAAGGTATTGTCATTATCTTGTACTCACTTCGTTTGCTTCTAATCAGGCTTTATTACTACTATGATTTGATTTAATTTTTTATTCTAACATTAGTAATGTAGTGGAGACGATAAGTAAACAGTAGTTTCGAAAAAATTAGGGATAATACCGGCATTTCTATTTTTCTTTGAATTGTGAATATCACACGTTTAATTAAATTATCCATTAATTTAATGGCGTATTTATTGGAAATAAATACCCACTAAAGGAGTTTAGTGGGTAGATGATTTTAGGTAGGCTGAATATCGGCTGAATATCGGCTGAATAATTATAAGATCGGCTTGCTCTAAAATGCACTAGCCAGACATTTACGCCGCAAGTGATGCCCTAATTTTTTCCTCGTAGAGGTCGAGCATTTCATAGCGTTTGCGATACATTTTTCGCTTTGTCCGGTTTAGATCGTCTAAATCTCTGCGAATACTCTCTATCGGCAGTTTAAATTGATAGGGGCTTTGTTTGATGCCTCTCATTTCTCTACAGAGAGCGTCATAGTCAAACATCATTTTTTTGCGTTGTCTTCTACTTCTGTAATCAGACGCATTATAGACATGACCTTTGTTGGTGACACAATAGGCGTTCGACAAACCAAAGTGGCGAGCAAACATTATGGTCAGTTCAATAATAAGGGCTTTAGGACGCATTCCGTGTTGAGCTTTTGTTAACGATTTAATAATGTTAGAGCGATCTTCAATGGAGCCTCTAGCACCTTGAATACAGCCGATAAATAAGTCGCCACTTTCGGTTACACAAAACGTGGTGAAATAAATGCTTTGCAACGCTTTATCGGTAATAGATAGACCCAGAGAGCCCTCTCGCCATTCGCCTGAGCAAAGTCGCACATCATACTCTTCGCCATTGTTTCCTTGAATCGAAAAAAGCTTATACCCCTGTTCTGAATAAGCTTGCTTGCTTTTTTCTCCCAACTGCTTAGACATAAAATTGAGGTGGGCAGAAAGGTTTTTTAAACGAGTTGCCTTATTCCAGTTGAGACACACATAAGGGTGCGTGGGTTGATCGTACATCTTGGGCCTGAGGTCAAAAAGGTCTCGAATGTGTTGGTCCTCCTGCATAGATTGAACGGCTCTCGCTGTGCTTGGCGCAATCATATAGCGAAAGCAGAATCTGCAGTGGTTCCGATACACAGTGAACTTATTTTGTGTACCATTTATTTTTTTGGAAATCTCATATAGCGTTTTAAGCTTCACGGTAACCTCAAAGTGAAAACGAAGTTTTCCCGAGGAATATAATGATAGAAATAATAATTACCGTATAGCTTTGTCAGGGACTTATGACAAAGTTATACATAGGCGATAAGTTTGCTTTGTATCACTAATATGCCGGCGAATGCATTTTGATAATCTATTTGAATGTTATGAACTATAAAACTTGTTTCAAATTATAATGTTATGATATAACATTTCATTCGATGGTGATTTTTGAATAGTATTAAAAATGAAAAAGGCAATATATCAGTGCATTCTGCTCGTTACTCTCTTGTTAGGCCTAAACCTACCAGCTATGGCCAAAATCGAGGTTGAAGATGTCCTGGGTCGGCATGTCACTTTGGAAGCGCCTGCTGAGCGCATATTCTTAGGCTTTTACTTTGAAGACTATCTGGCTATTGCAGGTCCAGATGCATATAAGAAAGTGGCTATTTTTCCTCGTCATTCTTGGAAAGACTATCGTCAGTCACAGTGGCAAACGTATCGTGACATCATTCCTGAAATTGAAACCATTACTGACTCTGGATCCATTTACACTGGAACCTTCGATTTCGAGTCGCTCCTCACTACTAAACCAGATGTCGCCTTGCTGGCAGCATGGCAATACGATGCCTTGGGTGACAAGGTCGCTTTGCTTGAAAAAAGCGGTATTAAAGTCGTTGTCGTTGATTTTAATGCACAAACTTTAGAGCGACATTTAAAAAGTGCGAGAGTGATAGGCAAAGTCATGGGAACTGAAGGAAGGGCAGAAGCCATTGCTCAAGACTATGAACAAACCGTTAATGATGTGCAAAGACGAGTGGCTAAGTATCTGAGTCAACATCCACAAAGACGAGTTTATGTGGAAATTGGTACAGGTGGAGCTGCGGAGTATGGTAAGTCTTATGCGAATGCGATGTGGGGAAACTTGCTTAATGTCGCAGGGGCAAACAACATTGCCAATGGTAAAATTGATGGTTCTGCACACCTGACCCCCGAGTATGTGCTCAGTCAAGACCCTGAAGTTATCTTCATTTCCGGTGCGCATTGGGCCAAACATAATGGCAGTGCTTTGCTAGGTTTTGGCACCAAAGCAGAAGATGCGCAAGCCACTTATCATCCGTATCTTGAGAGAGCTGGCTGGGAGCACATTACCGCCGTCAAGCAAGGTCATGTATATGGTATGTATCACTCTGGTACTCGGACTATCTATGACCATATATTTCTTGAGTTCCTCGCTAAATCTATCTATCCAGAGGCGTTTAAAGACGTGGATCCTATGGCACATCACCGAGCTTTTTTTGAGCAATATATGCCGCAAAAACTCTCTGGAACATTCATGATCAAGGTGGATAGTTAAGTCATGCTAGGAAATGTGCAATCCAGTGCTCATTCTCATGAGATGAATTTAAATCAGGGCGGGGTTTACAGAAAAATCCAGCAAAGGCGATACCGCGCTTTGTTGATTACTTTTATCGCGCTTTGTATTTCTATTTTTTTGGATATTTGTACGGGAGCCTCATGGATAAGCTTAGACAGTGTGGCTGATGCTTTAATTGGCGGCCCTGAAGGGAATACGCTGTCGACAACTATAGTGTGGCATTTGCGGCTTCCCGTCACGCTTACCTGTTTAGTGGTAGGTGCTTCGCTGGGGCTGGCGGGAGGTTTAATGCAAACCTTGCTCGCCAATCCGCTGGCAAGCCCCTACACCTTGGGGATTTCTGCTGCTGCTGGCTTTGGTGCCGCGACGGCCTTGCTCACTGGGTTTTCTCTCTTTGGTCTTGCTTGGCTTGGAGTGCCTATCGCTGCCTTTATTACTTCAGCAATCGCAAGCCTGGCGATTTATTTTATCGGCCGCTCCCAGAATATGGACGCTAAAATCCTCATTCTAGCTGGGATTGTGGTGCTGTTTTTCTTTCAGGCTTTGCAGTCTTTAGTCCAATACCTAGCATCACCAGAAGTTCTTCAACAAATCGTGTTCTGGCTATTTGGGAGTTTGTTGAAAGCCTCTTGGTTATCGTTTGCAGTGGCTGGTGTGATCCTCATTATTGGTCTGCTGTTTTCTCTTCCCAGAGTATGGGCGTTGACGGCCTTATCTTCAGGAGAGGAACGCGCACAGGCGCTTGGTGTTAATACCGGAAAGCTCAGACTGGAAATGTTTTTACTTTGCTCGCTACTCACTGCTGGCGCAGTGTCTTTTGTTGGTACGATTGGCTTCGTTGGTTTGGTTGCTCCGCATCTTGCTCGTCTTTTAGTTGGTGAAGACCAGCGCCTTTACTTGCCTTTGTCGACATTAATGGGTGCCTTATTGCTTTGTGTATCTTCCTTGGTCGGTAAAGTGATCATTCCTGGTACAATTATTCCAATAGGTATTATCACCTCTTTAGTTGGAGTGCCGTTTCTTCTTTATTTGTTACTTAACCGTCGGGGTGGGCTATGAAGCATCTGTCGCTCAAAGATGTTGCGGTTGACATAGGTGGAAAATCAATACTGACACCGATAAACGCGACATTCAAATCTGGTGAGTTCTCAGCCATTATTGGCCCCAATGGAGCAGGGAAAACCACTTTATTAAAGACGATGATGGGATTAATTCCCAGTCAAGGGAGTTTGGGTGCATTTTTAGACGATGGTCAAAGCATTCCATGCAATCGATATGCTTATTTGTGCCAGCTCAATAAGTCTTCGAGCCAACTTACTGTGATTGAAGTGGTGTTGCTGGGCTTGGTTCATTCGCTAAATTGGCGCATTACTCCAGAACAGGAACAGACCGCTGAATCTATTTTGAGCGATCTTGGGTTGCTTCATCTTGCTACTCGTACCTTTTCTCATTTAAGCGGTGGTCAGCAGCAATTAGTCTCAATGGCTCAGGCATTAGTTGGTCGTCCATCCGTTTTACTATTAGACGAGCCGACCAGTGCGTTAGACCTAAAGCATCAGGTGCAAGTGCTGGCGCTAGCAAAAGATTACACGAATGAACATCAATGCATCACCATAGCGGTATTACATGATCTTTCTATGGCTGCACGCTATTGCGACCATTTGCTGTTGCTTGATCAAGGTAAAGTTCAAAAAGCAGGACCACCAAGCGATGTACTTGATGAACAGCTGCTTAGCCGAGTTTATCAAGTTGATGTGGATGTTGGTCAGTGTAATAAAGGGCATCTCCACATAACGCCGCATTGTCTCTAGCTCAACAATATAAGAAGAAAATACACAAGGACTACTTATGCCGATGACCTATCGCCATTATGAATTGTTAGTGGCTATCTCGACATTTGAATCTCAGATAGAAAAATTGACCCAATACAGTGTAGAGAGCTGTGACTGCTTTACATTACTGCAAAAAAAACTTGATGAGCTTTGCGCTTGGATCATGACAGAATCCATACAAGACTTAAGTGATGAGCTTAAACATCATCCTGAACACGATAGACAACTGAAACGCTTGCGTGAAACCTCGATTCGGGCCCTGTGTGTGTTAGAAAAGCACCAGTCTAAGTGCGCTAAGTCTCATCAGTTGGATATCACCGACTATTTAAATAGGTTGTCAAACACTGTACATATCGAGCTCGATAGCGCCAGTGTGACACCTGACTCTAGAGTTTTGTTTATCGGTTCAGGGTCATACCCTTTGTCTGCATTTACCATAGCAAAGCTGACTGGCGCGGCTGTACACGGCGTTGATATTGATGAGCACGCGGTGAGTATGGCTAACGATCTTGATCATGATGCACTGCCAACCAGCTTTGGCTGTCAGGACCTGCTCACCGAGTTTAATGATTTTAAACCGACTCATATATTGGTTGCTTCGTTAGTCGAGCATAAATGGGAGGTATTGAACCGCCTGAAACCCTTTCTAACCCCTTCTCATCGAGTGTTGGTGCGCTTTGGTAATGGAATTAAGTCTGCATTTAACTATCCCTTTAATCCAGAACTGATGGAAGGTTGGGAAACGCGTCGTCTCGAGAACTTAACGGCCATTTACGATACTGTCATAATGGAGAGAGCCTAATATGACTCATCAAATAGGGCGATTATTAATTGTTGGAGCAGGCCCTGCGGCTATCCAAACCGCGACATTACTTCGACCACACTGCTCACATCTTGGTATGGTCAGCCGTCGATCCACTCATTGGCAAGCTCGCGTTGACAGGTTAACACATGGGGACTGCGTTCAAGTTGACGCAGCGAAAGAAAACTTGTCTTATTTGGCAAAGTCAGCCTGCATTGACTCGGTATACCCAGATCTGGATCTTGTTGACGGTGATTGGGAGTGCATCGTTATTGCGACTCCCGCGTATGCCCTAGTTTCGGTGTTAAATGGGTTACCCATAGAAAGTCTGACACGAGTGAAGGAAGTTGTCCTGCTTTCATCTTGGTTTGGTGGTCATAAAATCGCCCAAGGTTTCTTTGCGCAGCAAGGGATAGCACCCAACGTAGTCGTCTTTTCTAATTACTTTGCAGCAACGAAATTTGAACCCAAAGAACACACACTGCGAGTGATCACAAAAGCAGTCAAAAAACGTGTCTATGCCCATGTTAGCCATAACGAGCATGGTATATTTTCACTGTTTAAAGAAGCATTAATTTTAGTTGATACTCAAATTCAGACACTGAAAAGTGGATTCAGTGTTGAGGGACGTAATATTACGCTTTACGTTCATTCTGCATTGTTTATTAACCCCTTCTCACTTGATCATATTTTTTCTGAGACGGGGGATAAGAAGTATATGTACAAATTATTCCCTGAAGGGCCGATCACGCCATTGGCAATGCAAACCATGGTGTCCTTATGGCGAGATGTGTCTGTTCTGATTGAAAAACTCGGTGGCGAATCATTTAACTTATTACAGTTTTTAAACGATGATAACTATCCCGTTCGTGAGCAAAGTTTGTCTCGTGATCAAATTGATACCTTTACGGACTGCACGCCTATAGAACAAGAATATCGCCTTTATGTTCGTTATAGCGCGATCTTAATTGATCCTTTTTCTACTCCAGATAAGGATGGACGGTATTTTGATTTCTCGGCGGTCCCTTTTGCCAAAGGTGATCTTGAAAAAGCATACTGGCCCAGAATTCCAAGTGAAGACCTACAAGCACTATATTGGCTGCAATCCCTGTCGAGTTATTGTGGCATTGATTGTACTTCGATTAATCATGTGCTGGGTGTTTTTGAGCAATGGTTACTTGAGCGAGGGCTAGAAAACCCATTTAACCAATCCAATCAAGACCAAGCGAGTCAAGGACTTGCATGGCTGCCTTCTGATCTAGGAGTGAATCATGAATAAAGGTGTGGCGCTTGCCATTTTCTCAGCTTTCGTTTTTAGCGTGATGAACGCGTTAATTAAAGCAGCCAGTTTAACAATCCCCAGTGCAGAAATTGTGTTTTTCCGCAGTGCTATTGGCAGTGTATTAGTGCTCGGTTTAATGTGGCAGGCCAAGGTGACTTTCTCGAGCACAGGTGTACCACTTTTGGTGCTAAGAGGTTTATTTGGGGCTTTCTATCTTCTGGCTTTTGTCTATACGATCGCCCATATTCCACTGGCTGATGCAGCCATTTTGGCGTATCTGTCGCCCTTTTTTGTGATTGTCTTATCGCATCTTGTATTAGGGGAGCGTTTACCCGCCAAAGCGAAATTCTTGCTTCCCGTAGTGCTTGCAGGGGTTGGATTAGTTACGAACCCATTTGATTATCAGTCGTTTAATATTTATGCCCTTGCTGGTGTCGCCAGTGCTTTGTTTGCCGCAGGTGCGTCGATCACAATTCGTCATCTAAGCAAGCGACACCACACCTATGAGATTGTATTTTATTTCTTGATGACCGCTATGTTGGTGTCTGGTTATCTGATGAAAGATGATTTTGTCATGCCTCAGGGAGTGACTTGGCTCTACCTTATCGCCATTGGAGTTGTATCGCTTATCGGACAAATCTTTTTGACCAAGGCGTTTACTCATGAGAATGCTGCGGTAGTTGCAGGTACACGTTACATAGGGTTGGTATTTAATGTGTTGTGGGGCGTTATCTTTTGGCAGGAAATCCCAAGTTGGATGACAGTCTTGGGGGGATGCATGATAGTCGTCGCCTGTATCACTTTGTCTTGGAAAAAGACCAAGGAGCCGAGTAACACGCCCGCAGATGCGGCTGATAAACCACTTCGCACCAGCTAGTGAACCTAGAGTGATACCTTGTCAAACAGGGCAGGAATGGGTTGTAGAAAAAGGAGTTGATATGTATATGAGTTTTACCGTTAGGATGAAAGAATGGGTCAAGGCTTTTAGAAGGTTATCCATGCATACAAGGCTAAGGTTCTGCCCGCGTTTTATGCTAGGGAGTTTAGCGAGCTTATCGGTATTGATTGCCTCTCTGCCTCTTCAAGCTCATCCTCATTCTTGGGTTAATATGAAAACGCATATCGAAGGGGAAAATGGTGTGGTCAGCGGCCTTAAAATGGAGTGGACGTTTGATTCAATGACGTCAGCCTATTTGCTTGATGGTGAGGATATGTCGCCTGAAAACGCGCAAAGCACTTTAGATAAGCTGGCCAAAACCGTGGTAAAGAATATGCTAAGCCAACACTACTTTACCTACTTTTATGATGGCGAAGAGCCAATCAAATATCACCCGGCCACTGACCAAAGATTTGAGCGCGATAAATCTAAGTTAAAACTCAGATTCGCGCTACCACTGGCTAAGCCTCAACCGATAACTAGAGATACGCTGCGCTTGCTGGTCTTTGATTCCAGCTATTATGTTGATATGGCTTGGCGCTCTAAATCCGATGTTGTTCTTTCTAAAGGGCTGGCGCAGCAATGCCAATTTGATCTGGTTGAACCTCATCCTACTTCTCAGCAAATGATGTATGCCATGTCGTTACCTGAAGATGCTGACCCGGATAATACCCTTGGTCAGCTATTTACCCAGATGGTCAAAATGCATTGCGCGGTTGTGGCTAGCTAATTGATCTATAGTCTCTTTTCATTGCTCAAGGCGTGATTATTTACGTTAAAAATAATAAGGTTTAGTAGGATGAAACCAAGTCGAATCATGAAAACAAGTTGGTTAATTGCGGTTATTTCTTTATTGGTGCTCATTATCGGCGCTTATCAGGTGTGGCTTATTTGGCCTTCTTTAGTCTTGTCGGCCATTGAATGGCAAAGAGAAGTGAATGCTGAGCTGGCAGATTTACTTTATAGCGCGCAAAGCGAGCCATTGGTGTCAGGTGGGTATTTGGTCGGGTTCAGTTTTCTTTATGGAATGCTGCATTCGCTTGGGCCTGGTCATGGTAAGGTGATCGTTTCTACCTATTTAGCCACGCACCCTGCGAAAGTAAGAGCGAGTCTGATGCTGACCATTATTTCAGCCATATGCCAAGCCTTGGTGGCCATCTTATTGGTGAGCGTCTTAATTTGGGGCTTTAATGCGTCAATGCGAGTGGTGAATGAAAAGGCCGCTACCTTCGTCGCGCTTAGCTTTGTTTTGGTTGTGGTGCTTGGTCTTCTGATTTGTTGGAAAGCGAGCAAGCAGATTTACCGAGCTATTCGAGTGCCCAAGCTGAAGGTGAAAACCTTGACGCCAATCACCGCCTCACCAATGATGTCGATGAATGCCCCTAGTTCGTTATTGATGCCCCAGAGTGCTGTGCATGCTGCAGACCACTCACACGATGAATGTGGCTGCGGACATCAGCATGTGGCAGGCGCTGCTGAAATAAATCAGGCATCGACCTTAAGAGAATACGTTGGGATTGTTGCAAGCATAGGGATTAGACCATGTACCGGTGCTATCATGGCGCTGTTGTTTGCCAATATGGTAGGCACCTATTGGTTGGGCGTGATGAGTGCACTTGCCATGGCTGGTGGAACCGCTCTGACAACCTCAATTATTGCCATCTTAACCTTGACCAGTAAGAAAATAGTCAAACGTTACCTTGCTGCAACCAGCAGTGACAAGACGGCGCCATGGCAGCTTGCTGGTTATTATGTGCAGCTTTTTGGTGGCTTACTGCTAATCGCCATCGGCTTATTATTAGTCAGCAGCCAAGATACAGGTATGTCACAGGTGTTCTAGCAAGCGAAGCATTAGAGCAACAAAGAACCAAGTCTACCTTGAATCATCGCCCCCAATAGGGGGCGATTGTCGTTAAGGGTAAAATAACTCGCTTTATCAGAAAGTAATGACATCTTGGTATGTTTTTATGTGATGATAGAATGAATAACATCACATATTTACTTTAATTTTTAGTGGGTTATGGTAGATTTTCTCCAAGTCGGGCATATAGAAAAACCAGATTGACTGTTATCAACAATATAAGGTGCTAGTTATCTCAACAGTTCTTTTAAGTGTTTGAATCAAAAGGTGCCATGGAGGGTAATAATGAAATACAACAATCCTATTAGCCCAAGTTGTATAGACAACATGTTAGATGAGCTATGGCTAAATGAGAACTCTTTAGTCTTAGATATTGGCTGCGGGAATGGCGAATTAATTAAAAGGGTTTTAGACAAGTTTAATTGCCAGGCGGTTGTCATTGAAATAGACGAATTAGAAATGGCTAAAGCAAAGGAAAATTTGGACTCGTATGTAGATCAAGTTATCTTTCATACTGCTGCATTCAAAGATGTTGAGCTGCCTAAAGGCGCATTTGATGCGTGTTTTAGTTTAGGCTCTACTCATGCGTTTGGTGATGTTGGTGAAGCTTTAGACAATGCACTGTCTGACATGAAATCTCTTATAGTTTCCGATGGCGTCATTGTATTTGGTGATGCATATTGGCGAAAAGAACCCGATAAAGAGTATTTACGAGCAACAGGAATTGATCCGATAGAATTACGGTCAAACTTGCAAAATATAGAAGCAGGGAATCAATCAGGTCTCGAATGCGTTTATGTCGTTCATGCTTCCTATGAAGATTGGGACACTTTTGAAAGTTCGTTTTGGCTCGCATCCGAGCGAGAGTTGCTGCGAGATCCTGAGAATGTTGAGTTATTGGACAAAGTAACAACAACACGAATTTGGAAAGATGCGTATTTGAAGTGGGGTCGTGAAACAATGGGTTTTGCTCTGTACCTGTTCATTCACTCTACAACCCAATGCACCTGACATAGTGCTTAATGTCGACTCACAACGCTTGGCGCTTTCGGTTTGTTTTGACGAACCAAAACATTTGCAAATATTGTCTTCGATTTAGGCTAGCAGCTCTTCTGATGTACGTCCTGATCTTCATTTTTCATCGCCTCACATTAGTTGTGCAGCAAATTGCTCAAGAGTAGTGGTAATTTCACCTTCTGTCAGGGCACCAAAGCCAAATCGTATGTGTGCTGGTGATATTGCTTCTGCATTGGTAAATAGTTTACTGCCCGATAAAACGGGTAAGTTTGATAAAATATCTTCTGGTTTATTATCACCCAAGGATGTTAGTAGTCGTGAAATATCAATCCAAAGTGCCAACCCACCTTGCGGTAGGTGAAACGACACCTTATCGTTGAAAATACGCCGCAATTCACTTGCGGCATGATCTCGACGAGCTTGGTATATTTTACGAACTTTACGAATGTGTTTTTTGACATCGCCTGATTGCATCATGTCCGCGAGTGCGAGCTCAGTTACTGTATTGCCCTGTCTATCAATCAGAGCAACCTCCTCAGCAATACGATTAATAAATGTTGGACTCGACACCAAGTATCCAAGCCTTAAGCCAGGGGCGAACACTTTAGATAAAGAACCAATATGAATAACGTTTTCACTATTTGGAAGAGAGGCTAGCGGTGGAATGGGGCGACTATCGTAGTGAAACTCGTGATCATAATCGTCTTCCAATACCGCAAACCCATGGCGTTTGGAGAGCTGCAAGAGTTTAAGGCGCCTATCCATGGATAAACTGACGGTTGTTGGATATTGGTGATGTGGCGTTGTATAAACGCCTACCACTTGATAAGACGATAAAATCTTTTCCAAGTCTTCAATATCTAGGCCTTGCTCATCTTGCCGACAGCGAATGATGTTAAATCCGTTTGATTCAAATGCAGCCACTGCCGGTGAGTAAGAAAGACTTTCAACCACCATGACACCTTTCTTAGGGGCCATAACCTTTGATGAAAGATAAATCGCCATTTGGCTACCACGGACAACGCAAATCTGGTCTGTGGTGACATTCATAAACCTGTCCATATTGAGCATACGTTGGAGTGACTGACGCAAAGCATCAGTGCCCCTCGGATCACCATAACCCAAATAAGGCTGCCTGCTCGTTTGGACAATCGCTCGGCGAAAAGCACGTGACAGCAGTTCATATGGAATCAACCTGGTATCAGGTACTCCGTCATTGATAGAACGGGTCTCTATCACATTATGGGGTAAACGCAGCTTCGATTCGAACGAGTTTTCAGTGGAACAAGTTTTTTGTGCATGACGTACTAATTCTTGGTTTTCACACGACAAAGACAGCTCGGGCAGTATATCTGCCACATAGGTTCCACGACGTGGTTTGGAAACCAGCCATCCTTGAGACTCCAGCTCCTCATAGACTTGTTGAACCGTTTTACGGTTTATTTCCAACTGAAGCGCTAAGGTTCTAGAACCCGGCATCATGTGACCAGAAGCCAAACGCCCAGAGCAAATGTCTTCTGCGATCTGATTGCTCAAGCTTGTGTGAATGGACTCCCCGCTTTTGCGTGAAAGCCAAATTTTAGTCTGCCAAGGACGTAACAATTACACCTCCATCTGGACCAGTAAGGAAATGAAATCTGGCTGTTATTAAGGGTCCAGAAAGCCAATATTATGAGAGTGAAGTTTAGGAGACGCAATAGCCTTGGGAGGTAAGATAATGAAAACTGACACATTCAGTAAAGAGACCCTAATGGAAATGGCCAAGAGCAGCATGAATGCCACTATTCCTGATCTCAATTTAACCGATCGACAGAAGCTTGCATTAACCTGCCGGATTTTATTCACAAAGGGGCATGATTCAGGGTTGGCCGGGCAAATCACTTGCCGTTCAGATAAACCAGACACCTTCATTACCCAGAGGTTTGGTTTAGGATTTGATGAAATCACCGCCGATAATCTTCTTGAAGTAGACCAAGATCTGGAACCTCTAGATCAGCAAGGTATGGCCAATCCTGCTAATCGATTTCATACATGGGTATACAAAGAACACCCCGAAGTGAATTGCATCATTCACACCCACCCAACCTATGTTGCCGCGCTTTCCATGCTTAGAGTTCCGTTAACCATATCCCACATGGATACCTGTGGTCTGTACAATGATTGTGCGTTTCTTGGTGATTGGCCTGGCGTTCCTGTTGGTAATGAAGAAGGTGTCCTTATTTCGAAAGCGTTGGGAAACAACCGAGCCATTTTGCTCTCTCATCATGGCCAGTTGGTGACAGGAAAAACCATTGAAGAAGCGTGTAACCTCGCCATTTTGATTGAACGAGCAGCAAAGCTGCAATTGCTCGCGATGGCAGCTGGACAGATCCAACCAATTCCCCCTGCACTTGCCAATGAAGCTCACGATTGGGTATCGACGGATAAACGAAACAAGGTGAATTTTGCTTACTACGTAAGGCAAGTACTGAAAACCTATCCCGACTGTATATAAGGACAATAACGTGAAATTATCAGGTATTATTTCTTATCCAATTACCCCATTCAGCGCCGATGAACGTAGCATCAGTTTTGATGTACTTGGTGAAACGCTGGAGCTTCTTCTTCAAAATGGTAGCGACGCTATCGCGCCACTGGGTAGCACTGGAGAAAGTGCTTATTTAAGCTTAGAAGAATGGCGTCAAGTTGCTGATTTTACGGTGAAAAAGGTCGCAGGCCGAGTGCCAGTAATTGTAGGTATTTCTGAATTAACCACCCTACAGGCGATCAGCAAAGCAAGATATGCGCAGTCTATCGGCGCTGATGCTGTGATGATCATTCCTGTTTCATACTGGAAGTTGACGGAAAAAGAAATTTTTAATTATTACAAAGAGATATCTGAATCGATCAGCCTTCCTATTATGGTATACAATAATCCAGCAACCAGCGGCATTGATATATCCCCTGAATTGTTGGTTCAGATGTTTAATGAAATAGACAATGTCACCATGGTGAAAGAGAGCAGCGGAGATATTCAGCGGATGCACAAGTTGTATTCCCTGAGCTCTGGTAAGCTACCTTTCTTTAATGGTAGTAACCCTCTGGCCCTCGAAGCCCTTTGTGCTGGTGCTTCGGGCTGGTGTACCGCAGCCCCCAACCTGATTGGTAAAAAGCCCAAAGCACTTTACCAAAGTGTTTCTGCAGGTAAGCTTGATGAGGCAAGAGAGATATTTTATCAGCAGCTTCCTATGTTGAACTTTATTGTCTCCGGTGGAATACCTAAAGCCATAAAAGCAGGATTGGTGCTAAGAGGCATTGCTGCCGGCTTGCCCCGCCGCCCTTTGAGAGGAGCTACGGTCGAAGAAATCACCTTGTTGCAATCTCTTATGGATAGCCAAAGTCAGGGTGTTGAAGAGGCTTTAATCTCATCAAATCAGACGATTTAGAGCAGGGTATCTACTGTAAATCTCCAAAGCTAAGCTCATATAGTCTTACTATACTGGACCAAATGAGCTTAATTTGTAATCAATGGATAGCGTTAAGTATTGACCTCATAGGTGAGATCTTGTACTTCGTCGCCTGTCATGCCGCGAAATCCCCAGCAGTGTGGCGGTTGTTCTTTGATTATAATTTCAACATCAATAGGGTTTATGCCCACTTGGGATTTAATATTGGCAAACAGTGCTTTAATCAGTGCTTTCTTGGTGGCGACTTTACGTCCTTCCATCATGTTGATTTCAATTAGAGTGTACGCTTCTGTTCGACCTTCTGGGTAGTAAAAATCTGATTTATCGAGTGGCACAATTCTATGAGAGCGCTTACCTTCTGGTAAATTTAACACTTGAGTCATCGATTGCTGGATGACATCTGATAACTGAGCTTTTATTGGGTTTAATTGCTCTTTAATCCCATATACTACGACCACTTTATCTCCTAAAATTCGCGATTCTAATTTTTCGATTAGCTACTGCTTTCACAATATGCATTCATTTACATTTGAATTCAATTGATAGTCCACTAATTATTGTTGAGTCATAGTCTGGCGGCTGAAATGAGAAGATTATTACATGTATTTATGCAGTCGAACGCTATCTAAAGCAACGTTAAAAATTCCGCTAATCTACTTGACCTGTCTACCGCTTTACACTTCATACTCTCTCTAGATTAAACACAATTGGGTTGTATTTTACATGTATCTAATATCCGAACTGGCAGCAAAGGTGGGGGTATCTCGCACCACTTTGCTTTATTACGAAAGACTGGGGTTAGTGACGGGGCAGCGCCTTGATAATAGATACCGTTATTACAGTGAAGGCGACCTTCAGCGATTGATTCTTATTCAGCAGTTGCAAAGTGCAGGCCTTTCACTAAAAGAGTGTCAAGAATGTTTGCAAGCCAAGTTGGATAAAAGCTTGTTGGAGAGTCGATTAAATCAACTTAATGAGGAGATTGAGAAAAAGCAACATGCTCGTGAGTTACTGATGGCATTGCTTGGTAAAGGTTCACAAAGAGAGTTACATCAATCTCTCGGTAAAAATGCGCCTAACGCTTATCTCAATTGGTTACATGCACAGGGCTACTGTGAGAAAGAAGCCCTCAGATTAAAATGGTTATCAAAAGATATGAACCAACACGATACTTATATGCAAGATTTTATGATGGTGTTTGAAACATTAGAACGATGGGGACCAGGTAGTACACAGGATTCTTTAAAAGCTCTGAATTTGATATCGCCAGAGTCAATATCCCAAGTGCTTGAAATAGGCTTTGGTAAAGGGCTATCGACCATACTTCTTGCCGAGAATAGTAGAGCGCATATTACGGCTGTCGATAACGAACCTATGGCCATTGAGCATCTTCACCAAAGAGTACAAAGCTTGAAGCTTGAGGAACGAATCTCTCCCGTTTGTGCATCAATGACGGAGCTGCCATTTAAGGAGAAAAGCTTTGATGCTATTTGGGCCGAAAGCTGCGTGTACATTATGGGTATGGAAAACGCTCTAAAGCAGTGGAAACCGCTACTAAAAGATCAAGGTATGCTGATGGTGAGTGATTTGGTATGGCTGACAGATACTCCAGATGAAGACGCCATGAAATTTTGGCTGGCAGATTATCCGGATATTAGCTCGATACCAGAGCGGCTCAAGCTTTTTAAGCAGCAGGGTTATGAGGTGATTGAGCATTTCTCACTAGATATTGAAGCATGGAAAAACTACTGGCTGCCTCTCCAGCAAAGAATTGAAGGGTTGAAACCTAGTATGCCTAATTCTCAAGCCATTGCAGATATCGAGAAAGAGATTTCAATATATGAACAAAGCGCTGCTAAAGACTTTACCTATCAATTCTTTGTACTTAGGAAAAACGGCTAGCCCGTGCCGCTCGAATAAGTGAGTTTTTGTGATTAATAAGGTATGCCCCATTAATTGGGGCAGCAATACCGCTAAGCGCAGAAATACAAATTGCTTGGTAAGCCAACACCTTGGTGGTGTAAATCTAGAATGTTCTTGCCCCAAAGTTTGTTACTCTTCGAAATATGCCACAGGTAGCCAGCTCGTTTTCATGTGACAGAGAAATAATAAATTTTATATATATCTCAGCTTTTTAGTGAGTTATGGTATGTTTCTTGTTAATTAGGCTGGCGGGAAATGAGCCAGTCTGTTATTAAGTATGTTATGTATTCAAGGAAAGTTCAGTGAATAACTCAAATAAAATAATAATAAGTCTACTCGTTGCAAACTTGGCGGCGACCATATGGTTTGGCACCAACAATACAGAGACCGTCTCTAGTCAAAAACCCTATGAAAAAGCGTCTCAGCATCAACTTCCAGATTTAATCGATCACTCTGTAAAATCTGAAATTCTAGAGAGATTTATCACACATTTTAATTCCCAAGATTATGACGCCTTATATGACATGTTTGGGCCTATCGCTAAAGCTCAAATGCCAAGAAAAAATATGGATGTAGAATTTGGTAAGTTAGTCAAGTTTTTTCATAGTGTAGAAAGTGGGACTTTTAGTTTCGCAGAATTTTCCGGACAACAAGGCAGTACAACAATCTATGTTCTAAATTATACCGTTAATCTTTCTGAAGAGAGTGAATTTGGCCAAATAGGTACTCTAAAAATTACTATTGCAATTGATAGTAATGAATATCAAATTTACGGCATTCACTTAAATAGTGAAATGTAGAAAGAAGAGATAGCAAGTAACTAAAGCGGGACGTTACCTGAATATGATAGATCGCGAAAAAATCAAAGAAGTGTTGGCTGTCTTTCTTGAGCTGAGAGAAAGTGATGATTCGGCTATAAGTGATAAATTGAAGAGCTTGGGACTTAGTTTGCAGGATGCAGAAAGAGTATCAGCGTTTTTTCCAAGTGCGTTTTGCCGTATAGCGCTTAGTCACAAATTCGACCTAGGCTTTCCTGATTCTTACAAAGTAGAGGGGCAAGAAGGTGAGTTTTCGTATAAAGACGAGCCTATCTACAAGTTGGGTATCGAGATTGCCTCAGACATTTATCACAATGAACCTGAGTTGGGAGAGGTCTTCAACAGCATCGTAACTCGGAGCGCAGAGTTCAATTCGGTAAATTATGCCTTAAACGATGGCGCAGATATCGCTGGGGCTAATCTCTCAGCTACAAATTACTTTGGATATAAAACTCTAGGGAAAAAGCGCGGCTTATTCTCTTGAGTCTTAAGTTAACAAGGTCAGTAAAAGGGACCAAAGAACCGCTGCTTAACTCTGGTTTTTGGGCCCCTAATGGCTGCGTTAGGAGCTTCTCAATTGTCAATTACAAAACTCATCAAATGCACAATCAAACCCAATAAAAAGGAACAGTTCTATCGAGGACAGCTAGCTTGGAGTGAGCTAAACAGTTGTGATGGTTTTGAAGGCCAATTCGGTGGTTGGACGAATGATGAAGAGGCTATAGTTCTAGGTAGCTGGAAGTCCGATGAGGACATTGTCCGTTTTATGGATTCAATCCATGACAGTATATTCGAGACAAGTAGGCAGTCAGAAACCATGAGTCACTGCCAAGTCCAATACTTTGAAAACGTAATAAACATCCCATCTTTAAGTAACAAGGTTGCATCTATGCAAGGCTGTATTCTTCGGATAGCTCAATGTGAAGAAGTACAAGATGTAGATAAGTTCATGCTCGACCAAACGAGAGTTTGGAACCCAGAAATGCAAAAAGCTGAAGGAATGCTTGGTGGCTTTGTCGCCCGTAGCCTGACGCAAAGTAACCACTTTTTGGTCATTACTCGATGGGCATCCATTTTGCACCATGAGAATTACAGAGAGAATATATTTCCCAGCTTAAGTCGACAGATAGCACCAGAAACATACATAAATAAGCTTTCAGGTTACGTTGTACATGAGATTGATTCATGGAAGGTCGCTCCTAACAAGGGCTTCAAGGCGACTAAAAACACTGGATCATTTTTTAGTTTTATCAATTTTTAGTGTTCAAGATGGCTAACTTACGTGAAGTGGGCGTTTTAAGCTCCTTAAGCCAGCGTTATTTTCAATACTTCAACTAATCCGTTGTATGCTAATTTAGTAATGTTGTTGACAAGCTGTTCTCCCATCAAGCTATCGATAAGAATTGGACGTGTCTTAAAATTATCCCTGAGCTTTTAGCAACTGAAGCTCATCAAAAGTAGGAGGTAATAAATTTATGGATATCTTCAATACCA
The DNA here is from genome assembly GCF_022347625.1 of Vibrio sp. Of14-4. Classification (NCBI taxonomy): domain Bacteria; kingdom Pseudomonadati; phylum Pseudomonadota; class Gammaproteobacteria; order Vibrionales; family Vibrionaceae; genus Vibrio; species Vibrio sp. Of14-4. The sequence goes on from NZ_JAKRGI010000018.1 coordinate 40,921, forward strand.
ATCTCGTTAACTCCCCAAAAAGATTATTTAAAAGAGAGTAAAGTAACTGAATTTATGGTGATTTTATCTAAGATGGACTCGGCAAATTAAAATTTGGCACACACGCAAAAAACTTCTTACCATACCGCGTATTCAGATACACATAATTGAACATAAATGGCGACAACTGGTGTCCAGTTTGTCGCCATTTATTTTAGTCGGTTAATAGAATTTAAAGCTTATGATTACGCGATTTTTGCGTCTGCTGCCTCTTCGCCGATAAAACCGCCGGTTTGATGCGCCCAGAGCTGAGCGTAAATGCCTTCATTTTGGATTAGCTCACTGTGTGTGCCTTGTTCGACGACTTGTCCTTGATCGAGAACGATTAGGCGATCCATGGCCGCAATGGTGGATAACCTATGCGCGATCGCGATAACGGTTTTACCTTGCATCAATTCATTTAAGCTTTCTTGAATCGCTGCTTCCACCTCTGAGTCGAGCGCTGATGTCGCCTCATCGAGGATAAGAATAGGAGCATCTTTGAGTAATACTCGTGAAATCGCAATGCGCTGCCTTTGTCCGCCTGACAGTTTGACTCCGCGCTCACCAACTTGAGCGTCGTAACCAAGGTTGCCAAACGGGTCGTTAAGCGTTTCTATAAACTCATGGGCGTGAGCTTGCTTGGTGGCTTTGAGCAGCTCCTCTTCCGTCGCATCTGGATTACCATATAGAATGTTGTCACGAATTGAGCGATGAAGCAGAGAAGTATCTTGAGTCACCATGCCTATGTTGCTGCGCAGCGAATCTTGGGTAACATCAGAGATGACTTGATCATCGATTTTAATACAGCCACTCTCTACATCGTGAAAACGCAGCAGCAAGTTTACTAAGGTCGACTTACCGGCACCTGAGCGGCCAACCAGTCCAACTTTTTCTCCTGGTTTTATTTTGAGGTTGAGATCGCTGATCACGCCTTTGTTTTCATCTCCATAATGAAAACTAACGTTATCGAATTCAATAGAACCTTGATTGACTTCTAGCGGCTTAGCTTGCTCTTTATCTTTGATATCAACGGGCTTTGAGAGTGTTTTCATCCCATCAACTACAGTGCCCATATTTTCAAATAAAGCACCGACTTCCCACATGATCCACATCGACATGCCGTTGAGCCGAAGTGCCAGCGCAATCGCAATCGCAATGGCTCCCACACTGATTGAACTATCCATCCAAAGAACGATTGAAAGGCAAGTAACGGAAAAGACCAACAAATAGTTGGATATTTCTACCGCGACATCAAATCCCATCACTAGTCTCATTTGGCGATACACAGTATCAAGGAAACTTTGCATACCTTTTTCTGCGTATTCGGTTTCACGTTTACTGTGAGAGAAGAGTTTAACGGTTGCAATATTGGTGTAGCTGTCAACAATGCGACCTGTCATGGTTGAACGAGCATCGGCTTGCTCTGAGGCTACGCCTTTTAGTTTGGGTACAAAATGGATTTGGATACCGATGTAACATGCCAGCCAGACCAACATTGGGATCATCAAGCGCCAATCGGCTTGAGCTAACAAGACAACGATAGCGGTAAAGTAAACCGAGACGTAAACGAACACATTCATCGACTTCATCACAGTCTCACGAACGGCAAGCGATGTTTGCATCACCTTGGTTGCAATGCGCCCAGCAAAATCGTCTTGATAGAAATTAAGACTTTGCTTAAGTAGGTATCGGTGAGCAAGCCAGCGAATCGACATTGGGTAATTGCCGAGCAGAGTTTGGTGGATAATAAGAGAATAAGCGGTCACCAAGATGGGCATAAAAATGAGTATGAGGCCGCCATACAGTATGAGTTCAGTTTTATGGTCTTGCCAAAACGTATCAGGACTGCTGTTTGTTAACCAGTCAACTATACTGCCCATGGCGCCAAAAAGAGACACTTCTGCAATAGCGATGATCATAGCCATTATAGCCATGATAATCAGAGGAAACTCGAAGCCCCGGGTATAATAGCGGCAAAATGCCCAAATACCATAAGGTGGCTGCGTAGGTTCTTCGTTAGGAAAGGGCTTTGTGAAGCCTTCGAATTTTTTAAACATAACTAGCCTTCAAATACACGACGTTGAAAAGCCATCGATACCAATAGCGTATTGTATCAATGGTATACTGTTACTATTTGAAATGTAACCACCTAGCAACTTTTTGTTATCGGAATGTTTGCATAATATCCATCCTAAAATCTTTAACTCCGAACTTTTCAGTAAACTTTATGGTATTTGATGAAATTTTCAGGAACATTTCTGGTTCTATAACATAAAGTGGAGTAATTTCAGTGATTGTTATTTTAACAATATGTCTACAATTCTCCCGAGTGAGTGAGAAACAATGAGTCTATTGCAATGTTAAAACAACAACCAAAACAACAAAAAGCCGTTTCTACAGTGCAAAACGCCAATTGTGTGGTAATGGTTCCACCTAAAGAGTTTGCATTCAATGCAGAAACTGCACTTGATAATGAGTTCCAGCATCAAGTCAGTCAAACAACAGAACAAGTACGTGAACTGGCTATGCAAGAGTTTCGCGTAATGGCCGATCAGCTTCGCGGTGCTGGCGTCCAAGTGATTGAATTTGACTATCCGTTAGGGCAAATTGAAACGCCTGACGCGGTATTCCCAAATAACTGGTTTAGCACGACCTCTGACGGCGCTCTGTACACTTTTCCTATGGCATGTAAAAACCGCCAGCAAGAGGTGAGACCGGACGCTTTATGTGCCGCTCTAAAAAATTCTGGTCGTAAAGTGAATTCTCAGGACTCTTTAGTGGACTATCTAGATCAGGATGCACACTTAGAAAGTACGGGTGTGATGGTTATTGATCACCTCAACAAAACCATTTATGCCGCGCTTTCACAGCGTTGCGATCGTGAAGTGTTAGAAGATTACGCTGAGCGTATTGGCTATGAGCGAGTGGTGTCTTTTCAAACTGCACTTCCATCGGGAAAGCCGATTTATCATACCAATGTAATGATGGCTATTGGTGAACACTTCTGCGTGATTTGCGATGAAGTGATCCCTGAGTTTGAACGTCGCTTCGTAATTAAATCACTGGCTAGAGACAAGCAAGTCATTTCAATCAGCCTTGAGCAGATGAATCAATTTTGCGGCAATATTTTAGAATTGGAAACCGATGCTGGCGATAAAGTCATTGCTATGTCTCAGTCCGCTTATGATGCTTTTTCGCCTGCGCAGCGTGCTCAATTGTCTAGCCACGCTAAATTGATGCCATTTAATGTGCAGACAATAGAATCTATTGGTGGTGGTAGTGTGCGTTGCATGTTGGGTGAGGTTTTTCTACCCAAGTGTTAGCCCACTCTAAATCTTAGTTACTGTGGTTTGGAGAGGCACTGAGTCTCTCCAGTGTTTTGTTTCTTTACATGGTGTGGCTTGGCTTTTATTCTCTTGATATAAATTCGATTCAGAAGCCGTATTTTCCATGCTTAAAAGCAGTGAAATCCCTACAATAAAATCCCTTCGTTCTTTTGTCTCTGTTGCTCACCATCAGAGCTTTTCTAAAGCGGCTAAAGAGCTTCATGTCACTCAAGGAGCGGTCAGCAAGCAAATTACCTTGTTGGAAAATATGCTGGGTCAGGCACTATTTGAAAGGCAGATTAACGGTATTGTATTGACGCCCGCTGGAAAACAATACCTACCTAAAATAATGCAAGCGTTAGAGATTATCCAACACGCGTCGGCGAGTTTGATTCAAAGCGATACCACTCAAGAACAATTAACCATTGATGTGCCCCCATCATTTGCCAGCTTATGGTTAATTGATAAGGTTGAAGAATTTCGTCAAATCGCACCTGAGCTACAAGTGAAGATCCGAACGCGAGAAGATACTGAGCTCAAACTAGCGGGTGAAGCGGATATTGTGCTGCGTTGTTTGCCGTTATCTAAGCATTATGAGCATAGCGAACTGATAAAACGCGAAACCTTGCTGTTGGTTGGTGATGTAAAGACCACTTGTCCTGACATCGAGTCTATATTGTCCGAGCATTCTCTGATACCTCAAACCACTCGCCCACAGCTTTGGGAACTATTCAAAAGCCAGTATCAATGCTTGGATGTGTCCAATTATTGTCAGGTGGGTTTTGAACACTTCTATTTATCACTTGAAGCGGTAAAGAGAGGTCGGGGGCTGGCGTTAATTCCAGATTTTATGCTGACGAAAGAGTTAGAAAAGGGAGAGTTGGTGAACCCGCTTGGCCTATCGATAAAAAGTGGCTATGGGTACTATATGAGCGTACCTAGCTACCGACTGGCATCGAGAAAAGTTCAATTATTTCATCAATGGTTAGTCGATCAGCTAGCTTAAAAAATCAACAGAGGTTTATTGAATCAGTCCCGCTTCTTTATAGTATTTAAGAGCGCCAGGGTGAAGTGGGGCGGTTAAGCCGCTTTTGACCATTTCTTCTTTTTTAAGGTGAGCAAAGGCTGGATGCAGTTTTTTGAAGTTATTAAAATTTTCAAACACTGACTTGACGATGTGATAAATTACTTCTTCTGATACTGCAGTCGATGAGACAAACGTGGCACCAACGCCGAAAGTGTTTACATCATTCGGGTTACCTTTGTAGGTCCCACCTGGCACAGTTGCGTTTCTATAGTAGCTTGCCTCGGCGATTAACTGATCAATTTTTGGCCCCGAGACTTCGATGATATCACTATCACATGAGGTGGTGGCCTCTTGAATCGCGGCACTAGGATGACCAACGACGTAGATCATTGCATCAAGCTTACCATCACATAATGCTTTGGATTGTTCGGATGCTTTGAGCTCCGAGGCAAGCTTAAAGTCTTCAGTACTCCAATTGTATCGCTCCATTAATACATCCATAGTTCCGCGTTGACCTGAACCAGGGTTACCAATATTGACTCGCTTTCCTTTTAAGTCTTCAAAGGTTTTAATTCCCGAGTCTTTGCGTGCCACCACGGTAAAGGGTTCGGGATGGACGGAAAAAACCGCGCGAAGCTCTTTAAATGGCCCAGCATCTGCAAACTTACTCGTACCTTTATAGCTATGATATTGCCAGTCAGACTGGACAACGCCCAAATCAAGTTCTCCCGCACGTATGGTATTGACATTATAGATAGAGCCTCCGGTAGAGATCACTGAACATCGAATACCATGGATCGCTTTGGTTTTATTGACGAGTCTGCAAATGGCACCACCAGTAGGATAATACACACCCGTTACACCACCTGTACCAATAGTGACATAGTTATCTTTTGCCAATACAGAAAAAGGACTGGTGAAAAGAATGAGGGTAACAAGTGCTAAGAAGATGCCTTTAAGTGATGCCATAGTCATTCCTTTTGTCGCATGGTCGGCTACTAATCTAAAGTCTAGCCATTTGTTAGCGCTCGTCGAAAACTATATGCATCATGATAGTTAATATTCAATAAATTGTCTGATTCTTTGAGGTGTCTCACTTGCTGAGCATTATTCGCTGCTAGTTTACCGTCTGGAGCAAGGTGATTATTTTCAAAGCCTACCCGAACGTCTAGACCTTGTTTTAGTGCATGGCTTAAACACTGATGTTCATGTTTGCCAAAGGCGCAAACTGCAACACGAATAGCACGTTGGCGAAGGGCAGAAATGTGCAAATCGTCCAACTCTTTAGGGCTTGGGTTTCCCTGAGTTTGATATCGTCCTAGAACAACTAAAGTGTGTTGGTTTTGGCTTGGTAAAACATCGTCGTTGAGCAGTTGTAGATACCTTGAGATATCAGATTGATCATAGAGGATAATTTGGTTGATAATGCCTTGCTCTGCTACCCAGTGGAAAAAAGCTCGGCAATCATTTAGGTTAGTATCCTCTGGGACTAACTCACGCAATGCGAATGAAGCGGCCTCTGGCTTAACCGTTTTTATGAGGTGTTTTTGTTGCTCTGGCGAGTATAGGCCAACCGCTTCAGTGGTTAACTGGATTATTACAGAGTCCCCCACGGCGTGTTTGACATGTTCATAGAGGCGTTGATTGAGTGTGACATCAAGGCTATGGCGCCCGTTGTCGTCACGACAATGGAGATGAATCATTGCAGCTCCAGCGTCTCGGCACGCGATTACTTCGTTGATGATTTCTGTTTCTGTCAGTGGAATATTCGGGTGATCCTGCTTGGTTTTGCGAGCGCCATTGGGCGCGACAATAATGGCGCGATGAGTTTGTTTATCATTACTTAAAGACATTAGGTCCATCCTTTTGATACCTCATCGATTGTCGCTTTTAATTTACTTACTATTTCTTCGATATGCCCATCTTGAAGGATAAATGGAGGCGCAAGTAAAATATGGTGTCCGTTCTTGCCATCAATTGTGCCAGCCATTGGATAGCACATTAAACCATTTTGCATCGCATGCGCTTTTATCACGTTATGAGCTTGAGTGCTGCTGGGAAGGGGAGCTTTGGTTGTTTTGTCTTTGACCAACTCAATACCAAGAAACAATCCCTTACCACGTATGTCTCCTATGTTAGGTAAAGGGCCTAGTTGTTCCACAAGAGCTTGCTTTAGTTTATCTCCGAAGTGATTGACGGCATCGATCAATTGTTCGTCTATTACGGTGTCAATGGTTGCTAATGCGCATGCACAGGCGGTGGGGTGCGCCATGTAAGTGTGTCCGTGTTGGAAAAAACCGCTGCCACTTGCCATTGAGTGATAGACCTTATCATTAGCTATTGTGGCACCAATAGGTTGGTAACCTGCGCCTAATCCTTTTGCGATACAGACTAAATCTGGCTCAATGCCCTCAAGTTCAAAGGCGAATAGACTTCCGCTTCGACCAATGCCGCACATGACCTCATCCAAAATGAGCAAAACATCATAGGCGTCACAAATCTCGCGTATACGTTTAAAATATCCTTTCGTTGCGGGTACAGCTCCTGATGTCGCGCCAACGACAGGCTCAGCAATAAATGCCATCACGTTTTCGGCTCCGAGTTCAAGGATCTTTTCTTCGAGCTGATTGGCTGCGCGTATCGAGTAATCATTTTCTGTTTCATCGTTATTTTGATATCGATATGCGTAGCATGGGTCAATGTGATGAGCGCTAGAGAGCAGAGGTTTAAATGGCTCACGTCGCCACTGATTGCCTCCAACACTTAGCGCGCCTAGCGTATTTCCATGATAGCTTTGTCTGCGGGCAATAAACTCGGTTTTGCTCGGCTTTCCTTGTTCAACGAAATGCTGCCGAGCCATCTTTAAAGCGGCTTCTACGGCTTCTGAGCCTCCGCTGACAAAATAGGCTCGATTAAATTGCTTGGGCATTAATGAGCAAAGTCTGGTGGCCAGTTTCTCACTTGGCTCATTAGTGAAAAAGCCAGTGTGAGCATAGGCTATCTGATTGACTTGTTTGATAATCGCCTGCTTAATCGCAGCGTGATTGTGGCCAAGGTTTGATACCGCTGCGCCGCCACAAGCATCGAGGTAAGATTTCCCATTCTTGTCGAAAAGATACATACCTTCGCCGTGACTGATCGTCGGCAAAATCTGATGGCAATGTCGATGAAATACGTTGGACATGTCAGGACTCCGAAAGATTCGATACTTTAATCCTGTCCAACAATGGGCAGTTACGCAACTGACAAAAAGTTGAGCATTATGAGTTTTTGGAATAGTTGCAGATAAAATTGAAGCAGCCAAACGGCTGCCTCTGGAATATTCACGAGTGGTTTAAAAGTGATTATTCGCTCTCTGAGTGAGCAGCAAACTTTTCTAATGCTAGAACTAATACTATGGCGCTGAGCATGAGTATTACTGCAATGGTTAGTTGCGCAGGCTGCGATGTAATCGCTTCAAAGTCGAAAGGAGAAAGGTTACGTTCAAGTAATGGTACTTGTTCACCGCTAGAGTTTGTTCTCCAACTGAGCGTTTCTTTCCAAGGCCATATTTTTGGTAGTGTCCCCACCATTAAACCAGTTAAGAAAGTCAGAGTAAGATCTCGCATATGCTTGAGTAACCAAGTTAGGACATGTGACAGACTCAGTAGGCCGATAACACAACCACAGGCGAAGAGTGCTAGAGGTGTTATATCCATGGATTTGACGGCGCCCAATATTGGAGCGTACATCCCAATGAGAAGGAGGATAAAGCTTCCAGATATTCCCGGTAGTATCATGGCACTGATCGCAATAGCCCCTGCGAGTATGATGTTCGCGCTAGTTGGGTCAAGTTGTAGTGGCTGAAGTATGGTGATGCTATAAGCGAAAATAACACCGAGTAAAAGTGCGATCATACGACTCAGGCTTCTTTTTTCTATCTGTTTGAGCATATGAAAGACAGAAACCAGAATGAGGCCAAAAAAGAATGACCATAAGGGGATCGGATGTGTCTCCAGCAGCCAAGAAATCAGTTTAGCAAGGGTCGCAATGCTCGTGAGGATACCGGAAAAGAGTGCAATTAGAAAAAGACCGTTAATGTATTCGAAAGCAGCTTTTATCCCGTCTTGTTTTATTACGCTGATGAGCTGTGGGTTAATACGTCTAATGCTTTCCAAAAGCGTGTCGTATATCCCTGTTATGAAAGCTATGGTTCCACCAGAGACTCCTGGGACCACATCAGCCGCCCCCATTGCTAATCCTTTTAAAAACGTTGATAGATATTTCATTGTTTAGAGCAAGTTAGTTTTAATTTCAAGATTATAACGACAATGGGAATTAAACAGTACCAAATTATACTTAAAGCATAAATTGATAAGATACTGGTTTACTATCAATTTGCACTGTATTTGCAACTTGAGATTTGCAATTTGCAAATAATAGGCGTTTAATTGCTTAAAACCTGAACCAATATATCGTTTTTAAGGCTTTAAATGTTGGCACGTAAAATGCATAATACTTATCGACCCTTATTAAGCCGAGGGTCACCTAGCCAACTGACGTTGTTAGTGAATAATATTGTTCACAAAATATAGATGCCAATCGCGATTATTGCGGTTGGCTTTTTTTTTACTTTTTCTTTTCTGTCAGTTTACACCGCCAAAAGAGACAAATTTATAACCACTCCTCGACAAGCATCTCTAGTTACATCCATAATGGCACTTTTGTTTTTAGATTAAATCGTCAATCATACGGTTTCTGAATATCACTACTTACATGGATAAAATTCAAGCTTGGCTTTCTAAACTACGACTTTGTGGTTTAATCTGAATATTAACCGCCAAATGAAGAGAAACACCATTACGTTGCCTAGTAAGGGAAGAGGGGTAACAGACAATAAAGAGGTTTTATGAATCAAGTCATTTCTGTTGGGCCACTAGAATCCTTTCTAATCGCTATATGTGTATTATTTCTGGGTCATTTTATCAACTCAAAGCTTCCTATCTTGACCAGGTTTAATATCCCTGAACCTATTGTCGGTGGACTTGTAGTGGCATTTGTCATCACAATGATGCACTTTGAGGGTATAGACCTAGAGTTTTCATTGCCATTACAAAACACGTTTATGCTGATGTTCTTTAGTACTGTGGGGCTTGCGGCAAACTATACGCAGCTGATAAAAGGCGGCGCTAAGGTGTTTATTTTCCTCACGGTCGCGTCAGTCTACATTATCATTCAAAATGCTGTTGGTGTCTCTTTGGCAACGGCGCTTGGTCTTGATCCTCTGATGGGCCTAATCGCAGGTTCAATCACCTTATCTGGTGGTCACGGCACTGGTGCTGCATGGTCACAAACGTTTACAGAAACATACGGGTTAAGCAATACATTGGAAATCGCCATGGCATCGGCAACCTTTGGTTTGATCGTTGGAGGCATTATAGGTAGCCCTGTGGCGCAAAAGTTGATTAACAAGAATGGGTTTGAGTCCGATTATGGCAAAGGGGGCAATACCCATGAAAAGTTTCCAGAGCTTGTGACTTATAACGAGTATGAAGAGGATAAAGTCACTTCAAAAAAGGTGATTGAGATCCTATTTGTTTTGCTGATTTGTGTGACTGGTGCTAAGTATCTTGAGCAATGGGTGACGAGCTTGGAAGTCAGTTGGCTTATGATCCCTGATTTTGTTTATGCCTTGTTTATTGGTGTGTTTATTACTAATGCAATGGAAATCACCAAAGTACACCGAGTGGATGCGGAAACGGTTGATATTCTCGGTACTGTGTCGCTTTCATTATTCCTTGCGATGGCTCTTATGAGCTTAAAGCTATGGAATATATTCGATCTCGCTATTCCATTTCTGATTATATTGTCTGTTCAGTCAGTGGTTTTGGGTATTTTTGCCTACTATGTGACCTTTAAGGTTATGGGCTCTAACTATGATGCGGCCGTTATATCAGGTGGTCATTGTGGGTTTGGCTTAGGCGCGACTCCTACGGCTGTGATGAATATGGGATCGCTGGTTAATAAATATGGTCCATCTCCTCAAGCCTTTATGGTTGTTCCTATCGTCGGCGCTTTCTTTATTGATATTGTTAACCTTATCATTCTTCAGGGTTACATTTCTTTCATACGCTAAGTTAAGCGATAATAAGCCCTAACTACTGAGTAGTCAGGGCTTATTATATAGGGTTAGTGGTCTAAGTAGAGATAGTTTTGCCAGCTTTTCATTCTTATTAGAACTTTGCGCATAATCGAAACATGAGTGAACTGATTTGAGTACACGGCAACCTCGACAGCGGTTCCCATGGGTAGATGATAATTGGATAAATCATCAGTAATTTCGAGCGTAACGAAAACACGTCCATTGGTTCTTAGTGCTTCAGTACCTAACAGAGAACCTCGCGCTTGAAATTGGCTTTCGCCGATTGCTGGCAATACGTCAACGACTTTTCCCTTAAACACCTTGCCAGGAATTGCTCTAAAGAGAAACTCTGCTTCATAGCCCGGTTGTAGACGCTGAAGCGAGTTTTGCCTGAATGCCGCTGCATACAAAGTTTCTTCTGTGTGTACAAATGTCATTACCGGGGCAAGAGGTAAAGGTACCGCCATCACGCCCGGACGAAGAGCGAGTTGAGTGGCGAAGCCATCGGTGGGTGCTTTCACAACGGTTTGTTCTAAATCGAACTCCGCTTGGCGCAATTCTGCTAGTGACTGAGCGACTCTAGTATTCTCACCACCTATTTCAGAATTGAGAGCAATTTTTGCTTGGCTTACTCGTGCTTGAGATACGTCGACCGCAGCCTCAGAGGCTTTATAGGCTTGGCGACGACTGTCTAGGTCTTGCTCAGTAAACGCGCCTTTATCATAACCACGTTGGTAACGAGAAAATTCTCGCTGCGCTTTGTCTCGATCTGCGATGGATTGAGTCAATGCCGCTTGAGCTTCGAGTACATCAGATTGAAGGCTAAGTGCGCTTTGGCTGGCTTCTTTTATTTTTGCCTTTAATCTATCAACTTCTGCTTCGAAAGGGGTGGGATCGATAACAAACAGTACGTCCCCTTTTTTTAAAGGCTGATTGGCTTCTACAGGAACATCAATAACTCTCCCTCGCACCCCAGATACAATTGGCGTTGTAGAAAATACCTGATTTCCTATTTGGGTAAATGGATGGTTGTAGTTCATGAGTAAGATTAAAGTGCCAACTAGAGTGACACCGCCAAGGACAGCGGTAGGGACGGTCCATTTATTGAGCGGAATATTAAATATTTTAAAAATAGCAATACATAAAGCGGCATAGGTCAGAATAAGGAGTAAATCCATTATTGTTTCTCCTCGTTGTTGTCTGTGCTCGCAGCGGGGGATTGCTCAACTGGGGAAGTCATAGTATTAATTTGTTGTTGTAAACGATTTAGCCGTTCAGTGAGGAGATCCATCCTGTGATGTATATCGTGTTGTTCTTCTTCCAGCCTTTGGAAACCCCAACCTCGTTCTTTGCGCCATAAGGTTGCCCAAATCCAAAGAAATGGCCAAATAGCGTGTAGGGTAAATAAGCTCACCCAACCTGCGTAATGTATGGCGTCTTGGTGAGGATGTTGCCTTTCCTTAGCGATTTCGTAGGGTATATCGTGAATGACTATGATGCCGTAGAATATCACTAGCGCGACAAAGATCAGTAGACCTAGTGCGAAGTAATCCAAAAACATAAATGTGCTCCCTTTTTATGACGTGCAGCCACTATTAATTATGATTTAAACGGATATTTTTGTATGAATAATGAATGTGTGATTTTTAGGTTTACTTTCCTTTTTTTGAAAATTGAGAAGTTTGCTATTCCACGAAGATGGCATAATGGCCTTCCACAAACGACATTTTTAGCCATAAGCGTTTAGTCTTAAATGTTAAGAATAGTTAAGGGTAGTAAATAAGTACTAGGTTGGATTAGCAAGGGTATTTTTCTGATTTTCTCTGGCTTGTTTGAACAACTTGTCGCAGTCTGTAAAACGTATCGTTTTAGAAGTTGATATTTGATATTGAAGACCGCTCTCCATGCAGTCTCCACTTAGATTTGAGAAAAGGATGCCAGTTAATCTTGAGGAGTGAGTTCTATGATAAGAGTTCTCTTAGTGTTAATGGAGATTGAGTCAGATTAAGGTTTTGTGCTGCCGTCATTCCATCTTTACCTTGATAACATAAGTTATGCCAGGCTCTGAATATATCCAGCAAGGGTAGCAGCCCGCCAGGTCTTAGCTTACGCCTAGGCTCGTCAATGAAATCCTCAAATAAGGTTTGAAACCTGTTTTGATAGAAAACAGTTTGGCGGATACTGGCTTTTTTTAACCAGTCTTGCGGATCACCATTGTCCCCAGCGAGATAACAGATACCTTTGGACGTCCCATTGTCATTTGCAATCGCCCAGCGGTCACGCCACCACCCCATATGTAAAATATCAACCTTATCTACGTCGTTATTATTGTCCCAGTTACTGTCCTCTTCGACATAGAGGAGATCAATACTTTGATTTTGAATTCTAGGTAAACCTATGCTCAAAGCCGCAGACCGTAAGACAGGATCTTGAGGTAAATAAAGTGTGACTCGTCGCTCGTTTTTACATTGCTCAAAGATATGTAGGAAGTGTGCGTATGATGTGTAAGGCGGTCTTATGAGAGCACCTTTAGTCGGGTAATGGAAATGGCTGAGATTGCCCAAAGGGTCTTCGACATTACTGCGCGCGAGAATCGCTTGATATTTCTGATCAATTCTCTCTTTTAATAGTGAAGCGTTCGAGAACGACGGGGTATATTCCTCTAATGAATAGTCACGGCAAATAAGACGAGAATTGGGTTGGTAGGGATCATGATCAGCTTTGCCTTGTGGGTCTTCATCGCCCGAGTAATTTACGTGTTGGCAGAGGATATAACCCGTTTTCGCGTCCCCAGTGACAAACCAAAGTACCCCATTATTACTTTTGGGCTGCAATGGTCGGTAGGAAGAAGCCAGTTCGTATTGCGTAGCATGATTGACCCATCGCGCGTCGAACATTGCCAGTTTACGTCGACATCGACTGGCAATATGATCTAGGTGATCGTAGAAAGTCTTAGGGTTAATCTCCAACTTACGGCATATTTCGCGTACTGAATATCCGGTAAATAGCAGCCCTAACAGAGTCTCTTGGAACACCAGCTTATTATTAGTGCCAGACCATTTATCAACAAAAGTTGATTGGCATAGTTTGCAGCGATAACGTTGGCGGTCCCCACTGTAGCCAAACGCATGGTACACGTGTTTGTTGGTGTGTACGGAAAGGCCAAAGTTTTCGCAATGGCTATTCCGACAGGCAGGTAAGCCGTCACTATGAAGAAGTCTTAAACGCTGAAGCTCGTTTAAGACTTCTTGATTGTTAAGTAAGGGGGGGAAAGCGCCACATACCCGACAAACCATCGTAGGTCGTTTCGGGTTTGCATGTTGCACCATGTACCTATGCGCATCACTTTGCCCAAAATTTTCACACGCCAATGTTTTACAAAAGTTGAGTTGTAACCCTTCCGCTTCCTTCGGCAGTTTGCCAGATTTCACTATCTCCCCCTCGGGATTATCAGGGCTACCAAAGCAGCCCTTGGTAGCAAAATATGGTTAATTAAATATTGATGGCGGTTTCCAGAGCGACTTTCATCATGTCGTTGAAAGAATCTTGGCGCTCTTCTGAGCTGAGCTTTTCACCACGGGTAATATGGTCAGAGACGGTCAAAATAGTGAGTGCTTTTGCTCCGTGGTCGGCAGCTACACCATAAATGCCTGCCGCTTCCATATCAACTCCCAAGATGCCAAGTTTTTCCATTTTTTCAAAAATATCAGACTCTGGAGTATAAAAAAGATCAGAAGTGAAGACGTTACCAACTTTGACAGACACATTCTGTGCTCTAGCTTGTTTAACCGCCTCTTCTAACAGACCAAAATCGGCAATGGCAGCAAAATCATGATCATTGAATCGTATACGGTTTACCTTGGAGTCGGTTGATGCACCCATACCAATGACGATGTCCATCAAATTGACATCATCTCTTACCGCGCCGCAGCTACCAATACGGATAATGTTCTTCACACCATACTCAGCAATAAGTTCATGTACATAGATGCTGCATGATGGGATCCCCATACCGTGGGCCATAACCGAAATACGCTGTCCTTTATATGACCCCGTATAACCAAACATGTTGCGCACATCACAAACTTGCTTTGCATCCTCAAGGAAATTATCTGCAATATATTTTGCACGCAATGGATCGCCTGGCATCAAAACAGTTTGTGCGAAATCACCTGGTTGGGCATTAATGTGTGGGGTTGCCATAGTTGATACTCCGAATGATTAATGATTCTAACTACTGATCACTAATTGTGTTGATTTAGAAAAATCGGTAGCCAGATACTAGCTAGATGTGAGGCCTATCCATGAGATGTAAATCACAAAAGTTAGTCTTGTTGTTATTGTTAATTGCATTGATAACTTTTTGTGTTGAAAGAGTTAAAGCAATCGTTTTGCAAGAAAAGACAGCATTTTATCTGAACCAAATACTCCGCATTTACGTACTACGAACTACTTATACAAAGTTAAATCTTGTACAAATAAATAAATCTGTGCTATTTCTTATACAAGATATTTTTTTGTATACCCTTGGTGAGGAATCAGAAGATGACAAACACAATCAAAGTAGGTATCAGTTCATGTGTATTAGGAGAAAATGTTCGTTTCGACTCCGGACATAAGATCAGTAAGTTTGTGACCAAAGAACTAGCGCCGTATTTCGAATTCGTCTCTGTCTGCCCCGAGGTAGGAATGGGTATGCCTGTTCCGCGACCTACTATTCGCTTGGTTTCAAATGACGAACGTGTTGCACTTGTAGAGACAAAAAATCCTGAGAATGAACACACAGCCAAAATGCTCGATTACTCTGAACAAAAAGTGGCTGAGCTCAAGACTCAGGACCTGTGCGGCTATATTGTATGCGCGAAATCGCCTACTTGCGGTATGGAGCGAGTCAAGATTTATCGCAAAGGCGGGGCTGAAAACACCGGTGTGGGGTTGTTTACTCAGGAATTAATGAAGCAAATGCCTTGGTTGCCTGTAGAAGAAGATGGACGCTTAAATGATCCCGTTCTCAAAGAGAACTTCATTGCACGCATCTTCGTGCTAAGAGATTTTTATGATTCAATGGGAGATGAGCCTACGGCCGGAAAACTGGTTGCTTTTCATTCTCGTTACAAGCTGACTCTGATGGCACATCACCCTCAATCATACAAAGAACTCGGCCGTCTCGTTGCCAACACCAAAGACTATGATCCACAGACTTTTTACCAGTTGTACCGAGAAGGCTTAATGAAAGCGGTCGCTAACAGAGCGAGCCGGAAAAACAACACTAACGTGCTAATGCATTTACAGGGTTACTTCAAGCGATCGTTAAATAAACAGCAAAAAGCTGAGTTATGTGGAGTGATTGAGGAGTATCGTCAGGGCACTTTGCCTCTCTTAGCGCCGATAACCTTAATTAAGCATTATTTAACGACTTACCCAGATGAATACTTACTTGAGCAAAAATTTTTGCAACCTCATCCCCAAGAGATGAGGCTGAGATACGGATTGTAGAATGAAGAAATACGCGATAAGAGAAATTTCTGAAATGACAGGTGTAAAACCAGTCACCTTAAGGGCTTGGCAAAGAAGATATAGCTTGATTGAGCCAGAGAGAACGCCTAAAGGTCACAGACTTTACACCCAAGAACACATTGACTTAATTGACAAAATTCAGAGCTGGCTTAATAAAGGCGTGTCAATTGGTAAGGTCAAAGCCTTGTTAGAAGCGGGGAACAGTGACTCTTATGACGCTGATAACAATGTCAGCCAATTGGATGATGTAGAGTCTGTACTGGAAGCTTTGGCAAGTTTAAACAAGGGTAAAGCTGAAACACTGATTAATTCAGTCGTTAAAGAGTACCCGCTAAATGTGGTCGACAAGCAATTTATTCAACCAGTTCAACAAGCCTTTGCCTCGATTCGTCCATCGTTGCGAGCCCTGCAATACGGTCTGTTTTACTCAATAATGGTCAATAAGTTAAATGCGATTATTGATTCGGAAAACAAAGCGAGTCGCTCCGGACGCGCATTGCTCGTAAGCACTATCGGCAATACAGACATAGGCTCACGCCTGATGGCACTAACACTGGTTGAGCAAGGGTACAATGTTACTCTGTTGGATGAAGTTGAAGATTTGTCGGGGCTTGCCATTCATCCCGCCATAGAAAGTTTTGCTGTTATCGGTATCTACAGTGCGAAAGCCATCAATGAGCCTCAGCTCACGGCCATAAACCAGCTGGAAGAACAATTGTCAGGCAAAGTGGTGGTCTCTGAACTGATCCAACAATTGCGGTGCGAAAAATGAAACTAGTTTGGTTAAGGCGAGATTTACGAGTTGATGATAACACCGCATTGTGCGAAGCGCTTAGTCACGGCGAACCTGTGGTTTGCATTTATCTTGCCACGCCAGAGACATGGGAAAACCATGGCCTAGCGCCTATGCAAGCGGATTTAATCTTTCGCAGGCTCGAGCAGCTTTGTGAAGAACTGGCAGAGCTCAATATTCAACTTTTGTATGACGAGGTTGCTCAGTATTCTGACTGCGCCGAGCGAGTAACTGAAGTGGCTACCGGCCTTGGCGCAAATACTGTCTTTGTAAATCGACAATACGAAGTGGATGAGTGTCAACGAGACGACCTTCTTGCTAGTCAGCTGTCGGCAAACGGCATTGGCTTTCGCTTGTGTGACGACAAATGCATTTTCGCTCCCGGCAGTGTCGTCAATAAGCAAGGAAGTTACTTCAAAGTCTTCACTCCGTTCAAGAAAGCTTATCTTACTAAACTCGAAGCACATTCTTTTGAGGTCAAAAAAGCCCATAAAGCTGTCAAGGCTGATTTACCAGAGACAAGCCGAGATTTATGTTTTCATCCAGCGGTTACCTTCAGTTATCCAAGGCAAGAGAGTAGTGCTTGGGCCGCTGATAATCAGTCAATTATCGCTCAGCTAAGAGCTTTTACCGCTACTCGAAGTGATCTTTATGACCGTCAGCGAGACTTTCCCTCTATACAAGGGACAAGTAAATTGTCGCCCTACCTAGCTATTGGTGCTCTATCAGTTCGCCAATGTATGGCGAGGCTAATGTATGGTCAAACTCCACCGCTCAATTCTGGACGTGAAGTTTGGCAAAGTGAATTGATCTGGCGAGAGTTCTATCAGCATCTGATTTATTTTGAAGCTAAACTCAGTAAAGGACGCAGTTTTCTTGACTGGGGGGATGGCTTAAAATGGGCCAACAACAGTCAATGGATTGAAGCGTGGAAAACAGGACAAACAGGTTATCCGATAGTAGATGCAGCGATGCGACAATTGAACCAAACAGGATGGATGCATAATCGTCTGAGGATGATTGTAGCGAGTTTCTTGATCAAAGATCTGCACATTGATTGGCGCATCGGTGAGCGCTACTTTATGAAGCGTCTTATTGATGGCGATTACGCAGCCAACAACGGAGGTTGGCAATGGTGCGCATCGACAGGCTGTGATGGCCAGCCTTACTTTAGAATTTTTAATCCCGTAACGCAGAGCGAACGCTTTGACCCATCAGGCGCGTTTATACGCCAGTGGATACCAGAGCTTGTTGGTGTGCCAGACAAGTATATTCACAAGCCTTGGGCGTGGCCAGATGTAAGAAACCTGTCATATCCTGATCCAATAGTTGATCATAAGGTCGAGAGAGAAGTAACCTTAGGCCTTTATAAGGAAGCTAAGGACGTTTAACATGCTGCGCATTCTTCTCCCCATTTTATGTTGTTTCAGTTTGCCAGTGCTTGCCGCCACGTATCAATTGCCGCAAGAAGGAAGCAACATTGTTGGGCGTACGCAGTACCATCAAGTGTCACAAGGTGAAAGCTTAGCTGATATTGCCAAGCGCTACGATGTCGGTTTTTTATCACTCATGGCTGCGAACAAGGGGGTGGACCCGTTCCTTCCCGCTGAAAACTATGTGTTAACCATCCCAACTCGTATCATACTGCCCGATGTGCCAAGAAAAGGCATTGTGATTAATCTCGCAGAGCTCCGTTTGTACTACTTTCAACCTGATAAAAACTTGGTCCATATCTTCCCCGTCGGTATTGGCCGTATTGGCAGGGATACGCCAGAAATGGAAACCAGTATTAGTCAGAAAAAGCGCAATCCCACTTGGAAACCGCCAAAGTCGATTCGAAAAGAATACCGAGAGAAGGGTATCGATCTACCAACAATTGTGCCTGCAGGCCCCGATAATCCACTTGGAAACTACGCAATGCGATTGGCTTATGGTATCGGCGAGTACCTAATACACGGCACAAACAAAGACTTCGGTATAGGGCTTAGGGTGAGCTCGGGTTGTATTCGTATGGATCCAAAGGACATTGATTGGTTATTCCCCAAGGTTAACTTAGGCGAAAAGGTAAGAGTAATTAATGAACCGATTAAAGTGGCATTGGAACCAGATAGAAGTGTGTTTGTTGAAGCGCATGAACCACTAACACGCAGTGATGGCAGTAAAAAAGCCCTTGTCTTGCCGGAACAACTACGCTGGTGGTTGGATGAATTTGACCTATCAGATGCGAAAGCTAAAGCCGTTATTCTTGCCCAAAATGGTGTGCCTGTTGAAGTGGTATCGCCTGATTTTATGGATTGAGACTTAGTGTCGAAGCAATAACTTAACCTTTAAAAAACAGAAACGGCCTGTATTAGCAGGCCCTTTGTAATCGAGTAGCTTATTTTTGGACAGAAACGCGTTAGATTTTCTACTTAATTTAGTTAACAACGAATTACTTTATCTATGGGAAACCTCTAGAATAGTGGCCAATTTTACTTGGCCACTACACTCATACCTCTCACGAACAATGAAGCAGAGAGATGCCACATCGCGGGCACTATTTCCGTTCAAGGGTATTGTCTTGGTGATCTATCAGAAGCGCGGGGTGTTATCAGCGATATCATGACGGCGGTGAGCCGAAGGCGATCCTACCCGGATCTCTTCGGCCGCACTTCCAGTTAGTCAATACTCTTCTGGAGACTGGTCACGAGAACAAAACGTTGATTAAGTGACTCTAATTGAATTTTTAACCGACTTATTTGACACGTATGCCATAAGAGGCAAGGCAATTAAAGCGCACACCAATGAAGCTAACAGTGCTGTCTGGAAATCAAAATATTGAGCAATGAAGCCAGTGAGAGATGTACCAAACATCATTCCAATCCTCATCATATTAGTATAATAGGCTGACGCGAATCCCCCTTTCTCAGGGAACGCATCCTGGATAATAGTGATGCCCAATCCAACAAATACGCCGTAAAACAATCCATTAAAAACTTGAAGTAAAAGCAGTAGTTCAATTGAGATCACAAATGGCATTAGTCCGAAGTAGATCACGGCGCAAAGGAGCCCAAACACCATAAGTTGGCCTTTTCCATATTTTTCAGACAACTTTGCTGCGTATAGCATTACAGGAATTTCGAACAGCGCGGTGAGACCCAATAAAAATCCAGGGAAATATAAAGGTATGCTCAATTCTTTAGTCAGATACAACGGCATGGCCGTAAGATAAACATGGTTTGCTAAATTGCCTAAAAAGATCACAAGGCCAAGAAGAAAAGCAGTCATGCTTATAGAAGTTTGTTGTTCACCTGATGCCAATGAAGACTCAGTGGCTTGATTAAACGAAGGAAGGTACTTTGCCGTCATTAGTATAACTAACACAGATAAGACAAGCGCAATGTAAAAATTGGACTTATAACCCCAAGCATCCGCGACCACAAACGCGAGCGCTGGGCCGATAATCCACACGACAGAAACGCCAGAGCGCATTTGAGTGTTGAGGCTGGTTATGTTTTTGCCTGCTTGCTCTGCATACCGTTTAATCATAGATAATATTAATGGGATACAAGCATTCCCTGGGCCCATAAGGACAGTCCCTACTACGAGTGCCTGCCATGGTTCAGTGATAAAAGAAAAGCAGACTGCAGAAACAACGATACAGACCATTGAGATTAAGAATAGGAATCGATCACTAATCCCTTTATCTGACAGAGACCCAAACCATTGACTAAACATCATGCCTGATAGGGCAAAACTGACGCTGTAATATGCAATGAAAGAAGGGCTCGCCCCAATACCGCTCACCAAGTAAACGCTCATTATAGGAAGAATAAACGCATAAGCAGTTGCAGTTAAACTATTGATTATAAACAGTTTACCTGAAACCCCTTTAAGTAGGCTTTTCATTTTGATTCCTCATCACAAAGTTATTTTGGGTGAATTGAATTAAGTTCCTCGGAAGATAACTTTGTTTTGCTCAATAAAAACACAGGCCAGGCGCCTGAGTAGGGGCTGTTATAAAGGTAAAAACTTTTAACTTGTATAAAGTGATTAGGATACAAGGCACTACGAACAACATCTTCTCCGACTTGGAAAGAATAATCGGTGACATACTTCCCGTCGTGCTCTCGCTTTGTACTGTGTATCTGTATCACGAACGATTCTGCCGAGTCAGGACAACGAAAACTGACTTGCGATCCTTCACGACATCGGTGGTAAACTGTTGGCCATTGCTCAATAGTTTCTTTTACAAAAAAACAGATTCCATCCGGAATAATAAAGTTAAAAGATCCTTCAGAAAAGTATAAGTTTTTCTTGAGAATAGAACCCTGTGGAAACTGATAGGTAACCCGGATGGTATCACCAAATAGTTCAACATTTATTATGGGCTCCGGCAAGTCCCACTTTATTCTTTGCGTTTGGTTTCCATAGCTTAAAATCAAATCGCTATCGCACTGGACTAACTCTAATTTCCCGACGGCGGGATGAGTAATAGAGAAATTTTTGGCATAGTGTGTCATATCTAAAATAACTGGTGAAAAAATTCTCACCAGTTCCTTGTATTAAGCTGTCTCTAACAGTGCTTTTTTTTCATTGAGGAGTTTCAAGGTGTCATTGAAAGTTGATATGACATTGAATTCTTCCCATTCCAAACGGATCTTCATTTCATTATAAATTTGTTCAGATATATCAATAACTTTGATGGAGTCTAATCCCAACTCGAAGATTGACATATTACGATCAATATTGTCTAACTGAGATACATCCATCCATATTGCTAATAAACGTTCTTCCATTACTTTTCCTTTTTTACTGTAAACAGGGCACTGCCCCAAAAATACAAGCCGGTACTGATGACCCCGACTTTTTGACCTTCAAGATTTCGTTCACTTTGATTGATATAATCGTTGAGATTTATCAAGGTATCACACGTATATGCGTGTCCAAATCTTCGAATATTATCTTTAAATATCAGAGACTCATGGACATTTATAGCGGTGGCGATTTGACGGAGAGCACTGTAGCTGAAGTTGTGGCATATCACCTGATCAACATCGTCAGCAGCCATTTTGTTTTCAGTCAACATCTGTTTAAATACTGAGGATATGCCACTTAAATATCGGTCATGAATATCTTTGTTTAGGGTATTGTTGCTAGGGTTGATCATATCTGCATCGGTCAAATATGTTTTGATGTTTTGCCCACTGACTGACAGTGGTAACCCGAGATCATGCCTAGTTGACAATACACAAGAAACTGCAGCATCACTATTTATAGCTAAATTTTTGAATCTGGTAGACTCATCAAGAACTCTATCAGCGAAAACCATCAGGATAGTCTGATGTCGCCCTGAATTAATATATTGAGTTGCTACATCCAGTGCCGCAAAAAAGTTGTTGCACTGGGATAAATAAATGCCTATCGGGTACACTTTTTCTAGGCCTACGTTGGTCAGGCATTGAGCAATCTCTTTGTCAATCACATCACCATGGCGATCACCAAAAGTGCTAGAAGAATAAATAACCAAATCAATATCTTTAGCGGATACGTTGGAGTTCGCTAAGCTTTTTTCAATCGACTTTTGAGCTAACTCCCCCAATGTTCGCTCAGTTTTGTAGTAAGTGCCAAAGCCCATAGTACGAAGAAACAACTGGCTCTTACGATCTGAACAGAGTGCGACGTTGTCTTCTAAATCTATGCAGGTTTCACCAAGTTCATAGCCGATGCAACCAAAGTTTATAGTTTGCGTCATTTTAAATATACTCTCTCTTCATCAACACTTTATCTCGCTTACCATTCTGAGTTAGTGGGAGTTTGTCCATAAACACAAACCTCTTAGGTAGCATATAAACTGGCAGTGAAGTGGATAGCTGACGGCGCATTTCTCTACTGTTCGTACCTTCTGCGACGACAAACGCAACAAGCGTTTTTTCCGTTCCTTCGGTATGAGCGATGACACATGCGTCTGTCGCTGCTGTATGTTGTAACAAAGCTTTCTCTATTTCAGGGAGTTCAATCCGATATCCATTGATTTTGACTTGGTCGTCGGTACGACCATCAAAAATGAGGTCTCCGTCTTCCCCTTTAACTACAAGATCGCCGGTTTTGTAGTATCTGCTAGATCCATCTTCGGAAATAAATGCCTCGCGATCTTTGTCCTCATCAAGGTATCGCAAAGCGAGATGAGGGCCGCTAACAATGAGCTCCTGGTCAGATAGCCCGTGTGGAATGGTGTCTACATTTGCGTAGGCGAGCTCCTTGCCAATCGGAACATTAACCATATTGCTATCAAAATACTTATCAGCCCAGCACCATGTCACCTGAATAGAAGCTTCAACAGGGCCATATAGATTTATGGCTCGAGCGAGACTTTTAGGAAATGTGGTATGAAAATTTCTGACTAAATCTAATTCGAGCGGCTCGCCACAAAACATCAGCACTCTCAATGACGTCAAAGCGTCACTCAAATCATAAAACGGCAATATTTGCTTCATCAGTGATGGCACAGATTGCCAAACGGTTATCTTGTGTTTATCAAGCCAAGGTATGATGGATAGCGGATCCCTAACGGTACTCTGTGGTGCAACAACAAGAGTGGCTCCAGACACGAGCCCCAGCAATAACTCGCCAAGCGACAAGTCAAAGCTGTGGTTGGTCGTTAAGGCTACTCGGTCACCTTGAGAAACATTGAAACACTCTTGAATTCCTTCAAACCAAGCTTGGTAGCCTAGATGGCCGAGCTCAACACCTTTGGGTTTGCCTGTAGAGCCCGATGTAAAGAACACGACAGCGGGAGTGTTGGGGAGCAGTTTCGGGAGCGCTAGCGAAGGTTGATTCTCAGTGGTGATTAAGGAGTTAAGCTGGCACGTCAACTGTGGAATATCAAGTGCGTTTGACAGCTCAATTGCTCGTTCAGTGTTTCTCAAGTCATTAATGATCAGCCTGGGTGACGCATCATCAAATATGCTACGGGCGCGTTCTAGCGGCACTTTGGGCTCGATGGGAATATAAGCTCCTCCTGCACACTGTATTGCCAATATAGCGATAACCATATCGGTACTTCCGTCTGATAATACAATTGCTCTTTTCTCTTCTATATTATCAAAATAATCAACAATAGAACGAGACAAGTTAGTCACAGCGAGTTTAAGTTCTCGATATGTCAAACTTTTTTCATCGTCGACAATAGCAATAGCGTCAGGCGTAGTATCGCCATAGAGCAATATATTCTCCACTGGAACACTATTTTTATTGAGTGATAGCATAATTGTTACTTTCCTTGAGATGATAGTGTTGTTTCTGTCATTAAAAACTATTCAACGATAACTGAAAATGTTATTTATATTAGTAACAGACTAATTTACTATATTTTAATTAATCGTTATTGATATGTTTATTTTATGATGATATTAATGATAGGAAATTAAGTCAAGGTGGAATTTCCAGTGAATTTAACGAGTAAAGCCAAGTTTTTTCATCCATACCAAAATTATCCAAAATTAGAAAGCCCTAATTGTTTCCTTGCCACTTTATCTTGTTTTATTAGCAACAATTACAAAGTCAACGACTTAGATTTAGCTCATTTAGAGCATGAGTTTCATTTATTTAATAATGACAACTTTGATATTAGTGGCATCCATTCAAATATGTCTATTCAACCTGGCTGGGATATGTCTAGTACCGAGTCTGTACTTTCCCACCGTGTTGTAGAAAACATCAGAAGCCGTTACGGGTTTAAGGTAAGTCGTTTAAAAGTAACTAATTTTCAGGAGCTGGATAAAATTTTACTTTCAAAAGATTATCATCTAATGAGTGTGATAGACCCGTTTTTCATTGAGGAAAGTCCATACTTCAACAAAGATCATGCTTTTAGCGTTTGTATAATCAATGGTAAAGATTCAAGTAATTTCACCTACAGTTTTATTGAAAGAAAACATCAACAGTCCCATATCTCATTCGAGGGTTTTAAAAATAACTTTAACTATTTTCTTGAGAGTTATGGATATTTAGATATATACGTCGTCGATAGAGAAGATACGGATTTTCACATCGACCATATTAGTTTAGTTGACGATCTATCTAGGATAATTTCAAACCTAAAATCATCAAGTGCCAGATTTGGTTTAAATGCTATTCAGAATTTTACTGCTCAGTATAAACATTTACTGAAAAACGACACTCCATTCTTAGTTCCATGGACTGAAAGGTGTTTTGGAGAACGTCATGCGAACGCTCTTTTTTTTCGCGCCTTACTCAACGAGCAGCACTACCTCGCAAATTATTTTATAGAAGACATAGAAGAAATTATTAAGTGTTATGAAGAATTAGCTGATTTGTGGCGAGCTTTTGAGATGTTTCATCACTTCTCGGTGAGTCAAAACTCGGCTAAAACCCTATATCGGAATATTCCTATTCTGGAAGAAATATGCACCAAGGAATCATTAGTTGCCAAGAAAATGGATGATTTCCAGCAGCAAATCGAAAATCTAACAACAAATAAGTAGAGGCTTAGATGTACATAAACGAAGTAGCAACCATTGTGAAGAAGACATTAGTGAATTTACCTGCGTCCGATAAGCTGTCTCATGAAGATAATTTATATAACCTAGGAATGACATCACTCATGTCCGTCAACCTTATGGTTGAACTTGAGGCACATTTCAATTTTCATTTCCCCCACACCGCACTAAACATTAATACGTTTCAGTCAATCAAATCCATAGATGCTGTGATCAGCGAAATACTTTCTAATTAGCCGAGGTGTCTAGATATGGTTAACCATGCTTTAAGTGCCTTAAAACAGGCGCAAGACCAAATTTTCCTTCTGGCTGAACAAGCTGAGCAAGAGCGAATGTTCTCTAGAGACATCGTAGGCATTATGGAGCAAACAAATGCTTGGCAGGCTATCTACCCAAAAGAAGTGGGAGGTGGATGTGAGAACGCAAATGAGCTGGTCGAGATGTGGCAACAGTGCTCATATATCGACGGTTCGTTTGGTTGGTTAGCGATTGCTCATGTTTTAGCTGCTTCGCATTGCAGTGTTTACCTACCTAAAAAGGGCTTTGATGAAGTATTTTCGAAAAAGGGTCAAACGCTGATCGCTGGGCAATATCAACCAAATGGCCGAGGATATGTGGAGGAAGAAGGCTATCGACTGACTGGACGATGGTCATTTGGGAGTGGTATTCACCTAGCTGAGTGGGTGGTTGCCGGGTTCATACAGGTGGATAATGGAAATGTAATAAAAACTGACGCAGGTGACCCCGAAGTTATAATTGCGGTTATACCCATAAAGGACGTTGAAGTCTTTGGCGATTGGAAGACTACTGGCCTCAAAGGTACTGGCAGTATCAACTATAGTGTTAACGATATCTTTGTTCCCAAAGATCGTTGTTTCAAATTTAGCGCAGGTGAAGCCAACAGAGGTAGTAGCCTTTATCGTATGGGCATATTACCGCTTTCAGCGCTTTCACATGGTTGCTGGGCTTTGGGAATGACGAATCGAGTCTTAACCGAACTCAAACAGTTAGGAACCAAAATAGTACGTGCGAATGAGAAGTTACCTTTGGCATCTAAAGATAGCTTCAAAGAGGACTGGGCCCGTATCAAGGCTCGGGCATTAGCTTCAGAAGCATTATTAGTCTCCGCCGCTAGCTTAGCTAAAGATCACCTGCAAACGCATTCAACCCTTTCTGAAGTCCTCATAGAAAAAGTCAGACTTGCTGCAACATTTGCCAACGAAATATGCGCAGAAGCAGCGGAAATTGCTTACAAAAACCTCGGAGCCTCCGCAATTTCCGAGCGTAATAACGTTGAAAGAGTGCTGCGTGATATCCAAACAGGCCGCCAGCATATGATGATCAGCCCTCAAAGCTATATAGACGTCACTACACGAAATTTTGCACGTACTGACGAGGGCGAAAGTAAAAATGGCTAAACTCGCAATCGTTGGATACTCATGTGAACTTGCTGGTGCCGAAGATTCAAACGCCCTGTGGAACTTATTGACTGAAAGTCAATCCGCTTTTGAAGAGATACCGAAAGATAGGTGGCCAATAGAGGGTTTTTTTAGTACAGCAAGATATGAACAAAACAAAAGTGTCTCTAAGTGGATGGCCCCCATTAATCTTACTCGAGCGAATAGCCGTTCTAAAGCACGTTTAACCTCCACAGAAAAAGCACAGATTGATCCGCAGCAATGGTTGTTGTTTGACCACGTTGAAAGAGCGATGGAATGCGCAGGTATAGACGCTTCTTACTTAGAACACTATAACGTCTCTGTCTCCGTGGGCGCTATGGCTGTGGATAATCTCTTTAACAAACTTGACGGCACTCAAGCTATCGGGCCCGAGACGACACTGGGGAACTTTCAAGCATTACTAGCCAATCGAGTTAGTTCAGAATTTGGCTTTAGGGGAGAAAGCAAAACAATTAATACCGCTTGCAGTGCCTCCTTCATGGCTTTGAGTGATGCTGAACGTTTGCTGACTTTGAACAGAGCCGACTTCTCTATCGTTGCTGCCGCGAACCTCAACTTGCACCCGATGAAATACATTTCATTCTCCAAAGCAGGTATGTTGTCGAGAAAAGGAAGATGCACCCCATTTTCGATTGACGCTGATGGTTATGTTCCTGGCGATGGCGTGGCGGCATTACTGGTTACCACTATTGAACGAGCCACTGATTTAGGATTACCTATTTTTGCCGTGATAGATAGCGTCATAGGTAACCATAACGGGAGTCGTACTCCTTCAATCACCGCCCCTAGCGTAGATGCCCAAGTGGAGTTACTTAGCGATAGTCTTTCAATGGCAAACGTTGAGCCTGAGTCTATCTCTTATATCGAAGCGCACGGTACAGGAACCTCGTTAGGTGATCCAATTGAGGTAGATGCGCTGTCTCGTGTGTTTAGTGAGAGTGATGTAGGGAGTATCAAAGGTGTAATTGGTCATACCGAATCAGTTGCAGGCCTTGCAGGTATCATTAAGGTCATTTTAATGATGAAGCATAAAGTGATACCAGCGAACTCTTGGATTGAGGCTTTGAATCCGCTCGTATTTGAAAGAAAGGGGAAACTCAATTTCCCGACTCACAATAAGCACTGGAAAACAATGAATGGTATTCGGAGAGCTGCGGTAAGTTCATTCGGTTTTGGTGGTGCTAATGGCCATGTTATTTTGTCTGAACCAGTTGAAACAAGTGGCAAACAACGTCCCCTACCCTTAAGCGATGGATACTACATTGGCTATAGTCCGAGCTTGGATAAGAAAAACATCGCACATGTTCGTAAGCCTTATGATGGTTTTAGTGATGAAAACGGCCGCCCTAGATATGCACAAAAAGTGATGGGTAGCGCGATAGAAGATGTGCACCTATCGTCTAACTTGTCCACGGTCTATGCCAAGGACTATCTCACTAACTTACCACTGTTTCAGTCGTTAAACCGACCTTACGTGATTGTAGATCACGGCGAAGCGACCGAAGAGATATCCAAGGATGTCATCAGCCACCTCCATGTTGGGATGATGTACATCAGTGACAAAAATAAGATTTGGAGATTAAGTCAGCGTTTCTTGAATAGGATTGAAGGGGCGCAAAGCGCGATAGCGTCGTTGTCGTCAGACTGGATTGCAAATGCTCAGGAGCTAGAAAAGCAACAATTTACATATAAGGTCTTGATGAGTAAATGGCACAAGGTATGCGGTGCAGAACATACAAATTTGGCTTACGTGTTTGCTGCATTAGAGCTTTATGATAAGTGGGGGCTGTCTAGTGATCATATTTCATCATCATTAAAAACCATTTACTTAATAATTAAAGAAGGGGTTGTGACACCTGGGCAATTGTTCGGGCAGCTCAATAATGCCCAGTCGTTAATAAGAATAATAGCTAACGGCTACCTAGAGTGCATATCAGAATCAAGGGCCATATCAAAGGATTTACTCAGTGAAATAAGCTCAAAAGAGGAGCATTACATTGACGTAAAGATTGATTTTTGTAACAAGATCCCACTTCCCCAAGATGGAGACCATAATCACCATATTATGAAAAGTTGGTTAGATGGAAATAATATCCATTGGAATAAGATACCTCAAAAATATTTGACTTCAATTATCTTTACTTAACGGATACTACAGTGATTAAAACGGTTCATAAATATTTAGAGGAGTCAGCTCGGCTCTTCCCTAATAAAATTGCAATTCAATATAATGATCTACATAGCCAAGAGACTATAACTTACGAAAGTTTAGACAAATTCACGAACAAGTATAGCCAATACATTCGCAGTTTAGGGACATTCAAGCAAGAAGCTGTTGCTATTTTCATGCCCAAAAAGGTTTCCGCTATTAAGGCTATGTTCTCTATACTCAAATCTGGAAATGTGTATGTACCATTGGATATTAACTCTCCGAAGTCTCGACTAAATTCGATAGTTGAGTCGGCAAAAATCCGAATAATCATAGTAAACAATGATAGCTTGCACTTATCAGCTCAATTGTTCTCTGAACTAGAAAATGTAAGAATCATCAATATTGATGAAGAAGTATCAGTATCGGATATTGACACATTAACGCCTAGGCAAGCGATATCCGTTGATCTGGCATACATATTGTTCACTTCGGGTTCTACTGGTGTACCCAAAGGGGTAATGATCCCTCATAAAGCCATCAATGACTATATTGAATGGTGCGTTGAAACATATCAATTGAGCAGTAGTGACGAAATAGCTAATCATGCTCCATTGTATTTTGATAATTCTACCTTTGATATCTATACGGCAATGAAGGTCGGCGCTACACTGCATTTAGTTCCCGATAGCATAAACCAGATGGTTCCGAGCCTAATTCCGTGGTTAGAAGAGTCCAAAATTAGCGTTTTCTTTTGTGTGCCCTCGGTTCTTTCAATGTTGAAGCAAACAAGAAGGGTACGTCCGGGCATCCTTCTCAATCTTAAGCAACTACTTTGCGCTGGCGAAGTTCTACCTCCACAAGTGCTGCGGACCTGGATGCAATGTCTTCCACACGTTCGGTTTGTCAATATGTACGGCCCTACGGAAATAACCGTAGATTGTACGTATCACATTTTCGATGAGATACCTGACGAGCAAACTAAGCATTTACCTATAGGAAAAGCACGAGACAACATGGAGCTATTTGTTCTCACTGATGCAGGAAAGCTTACTCAAGCTCCTGGTGAGAGAGGTGAGTTGGTAGTAAGAGGTGAATCTGTATCTTATGGTTATTTGGCCAATGATCTACAAACAAGATCTTCCTTTATCCAAAACCCTGAGCATAACTTATACCCAGATAAGCTATATAGAACTGGCGATATCGTTGAAATTGACAAGGAGCATGTTTTTTATTTCATTGGTAGGAAAGATAGTCAGGTAAAATATTTGGGGCATCGTATTGAGCTAGGCGAGATTGAAGCAACAATAACAAGCCTTGAAGAAGTCTCTGAAGCTGTGGTCATTTTTATTCCTAAAGCTGACTCACTAGAGGACACGCTCGGTTGCCTAGTAAAGTTGAAAGAAGAATTTGACTTTGAACTTATTTGTAATCGTATTAGAGAATCTTTACCAAAATACATGAACCCTAACAAAGTCATTCTATTTAGCGCCGAATTCCCAAGGACACCGAATGGTAAATATGATCGCGCTAAAATTAGTGGATTTTTTGACAATTAATGAAGAGTAGATGATATGAGTTCAATAATTACTCCGTCACAATATTTATTTGGAATGTGGAAGGACCTATGTGGTGGAACTAGTGTTTGTAGTGCCGTTAAAATATCACTATCAAGTCCAAGCGAGCCATCGAAGTTTTTAACAGCGTATAAGAATTTCTATGCTGCCGCTCAGGGATTGCACTTTGATATAGAGTTAGGAAGCGACAGCTACGGTCAGATGAGTGTTGTAGAGAGCATATCAGACCAAGCTCATCTATCCTGTTACGAATACTCACAAGTGGCCGTAGATGATGTGAATGATTTTGTTGAATCCGAAGTAAATGCTCTATTGTGCATGCCTTTAGGGATTTCTTCTCACGATAATCATTTTTTGCGCGTTGTTAAGATTAATGACAATGAACTACTAGTGTTTCTAGTCGTCGAACACTTATATGCAGATGGGATCAGCGTAGACAACTTGCTTAATTCCTATTTGCAGCAACTGGGTATGGTCATTGGTTCAAAATCGACCCAAATCAGTACAGAGCCAGTTCCTGATCTGAGCGACTATCAACAACATCAAGAGACACTGAATAGCTTTGTGATTGACTACAGCAAATCGATGATGACCAAAAAGTATTTTTGGTCACCTGAAGGTAAGCACTTAGACTACTTAGTCGGTCACTATAAAATGATGTCTTCGTTGATTCCAGCCCAAGATCTTCAGAAAATCACGAACGTGGTTGCTAGTCACGGAGTGTCACTTTTCTCTTACATGGCATCATGTTTTGCTAAGGCATTTTTTAAGACTAACTTGGGAGAGTCAGAGTTATTGCTTCAAATCCCTACTCATGGCCGTAGTTATGCAGATAAAACAATACACAAATCGCAAGTAGGCTGCTTTGCTCAATCCTTTTTACTCCACTTTGAACGCGAGAAGGTTGAGACTTGCGAGTCGTTTGAAGTCGAAGCGCAAGTGAACGAGCATACGACCAAATGTACACTCAATGAAGTCGATCAAGTCACAGCAAGACGTAATGCTAGATCTCTTGCTAGCAGTAACATCAAATCAAAAATCTCCGATGAAGAATATGCTATTACGTTACGACGAGGGATGCCGACGAATGTCTATTTTTCGTTTTATGGCTCATCGAGTATCGACTGCACTCACTCAGATGTGGATATATCAAGCTGTTTTTTGGGCACCACTAATTTATCTGGAGGGCTTGATGTCATGTCGGTCTTAACACCAAACGGCTTGGTTGTGTCGTTCAATTATGATTCGAAGTTTTTTAGCCGAAGTGTAATAGAAGAATTCCGCAACATGTTCAACCTTGAATTACGCAATGGCCTTGATGGTGCAGATCTAATTAAGCGAACAGGAAAAGTTCATGCAAACCAGCGAAAAGAGAGTGCTCTTCTGATAGAAATTATCAATGAATTTTCTCTTGACCCTATCACTGCTGACGATGGAGAGTGTCACTTGGAAATTGATCTAGGATTAGATTCACTGTCTAAAACCCAAATTCTTGCACGGGCGATTGCCACTCTTGGACTCTATCAAGGAGATATTTGCAGAGAGCGTTTTTATACATCGTCGACACTTGACGAATGGTTTGCACTCTTTTGTCTTGAAGAGATATGTGCATGATCGTTCGCACTATTAGGGAAGGAGACGGACCTACTTACGTCTTGCTTCCCGGATACATGTTCGATGCTTGGAGCTTGGAGAAATTAGCCTCCAAGCTTTCTAATTCACGCGTGATCATCATAGAACATACGACCGACAATGCCATCGTTAACCTTTCCTCATGGGCCAATGAATTAAGTCATCGCCTATCTAGTATAGATGCAGACAAATTCTATTTGGTAGGATATTCGATGGGTGGATGGCTTGCTCAGTACTATGCTCAATCGCACTCCGATAGTGTCGAAGGACTAATCTTGTGCGGAACCTGCTGGGCGAATGATTTTTCGCAGTTTTCCGTTACAAACTGGATTGATTTTCTCAATTACCTTTACTCGTTAGAGCGGCATACATTCGTCAAAATATCATTATGGAACTCCTTGTCATGTGTGAGTAAAAGCGATCAAGCGTACATGTCTGAAGTTCAGAGCTTAATGAACTCCAATTTCCCCAAATACCAAGATTGTTTGTATCAAATAAAGCTAATGGGGCTACTTGTCAATCAAGACTTAATATTGAGTTTTGACAAGAAAACCCTAGTACTTTATTCCAATCATGATCTAGTGATACCTGCATCATTATCACGCAACCTAGTGAAACATTACCCCTCAGCGTACACATACAGCCTGGATGGCGGTCATTTATTTGTTCATGAGAATGCTACTGAGTGTTCGAGAGTCATTAAAGGATGGGTGGGAGATGTTTGCTGTACATAGAGCCCCTGTTATATACCAACAAAAGCATATTGAAGATTTATTGGACTCCGGGCTGGTTCTCGGGAATGAGTTGAGCAGTGCTACCGTCAAAAGAAAAGCAGAGTTTTTAACTGGGCGGCAGTGTGTAAAGATGTGTTACAACCTACTTGGTGTTCATTCCCCAATTCAGCCTAGTATCGGTGAGTTTAAAGAGCCCATCTGGATGCAAGGTTATGCAGGTTCTATTTCTCATTGTGATTCGATGGCTGTAGCGGTGGTCACACAGAATGACAAGCAGTCTGTTGGAATCGACATTGAGAAATGGCTCGACGTTAACCAAAGCAACAGAATTAAGAAGGTAGTGTGTTCGGCTAAAGAACTCAGACTTTCTGGCTATTTCAGTTCAGAATCTCAATTCGTGACACTAGCATTCTCTGCTAAAGAGAGCCTTTATAAAGCACTGTACCCATGTTTAAAAAGATTCTTGAACTTTAATTGCTGCGAGATTTTGACCGTAAACCTTGAATCTAACTATATGTTACTAGTCTTGACTGAAGATCTCTCACAAAAGATGGCTAGAGGCAAAGTTTTTAAAGTAAATTATTCTTTAAACTCAATAAATGCAGAAACTCTAGCTATCATTGATTCATGAACGTTGATGCTGCGTTGTTCAATCGAATCGAAAATTCCTGAGACAAACTCATCGGGGCACCACTTTGTGTAATGGGGTCAGGTCTTGCTTCTTGTAGCCCATGAGTTTTTCTATATCAAATCTACCCGAGGATCTTTGCTCAAACTTCGACACGTAACCCAGAAAGGGGCAAAATCTTGTTAGAACAAAAGCATTGAAAAGTTCTTTAATGTTTACACTAAAAACAAAAGTGGCGACATTATTATGTCGCCACTTTATCGCCATTCGAACATAAATCGTTATTCTTAACTATTGAAAAATAACGATTTATTTTATACTTCAGACTTATTTAGTATAAGACTGGGCAATGTTGTCGATGCGCTCGTTAGCACGTGCAGCTTCTTCACGAGCTGACATTGACTCAGATTTAAGGGCCTGTACATCCTGGCTTAGCTGGCTAACCTGATTGCTTAGCTCGTCAATTTTAGCTGAAGATGCATCGCTTGGGCCTGAAGCACAACCTGCGAGAAAAAGCACAGAAGAGGCCGCAGCTGCGATCAACATTTTGTTCATAGAAGAACTCCTTGCATGTAAAGTATCAAAAATACGTCCTATACTTTTACTCTCATATAGTGACGGTTACTAAAGTGTAGACTCTATTTTGCCTATCAAAAAGCAGGAAAAAGTCAAAAAAACCCAAGAATTTAAGCAATTATCGAATTAATTGATACATGTCTCACGGCTAGTGAGTGTAAATGTCAATGTGCTAACTATATTGAGCGTCAAAACCAGAATCACAGGGATAATTTTCTGTGATCTCTATCCACTCAGGCGCTTTCAGGGTATCATGTCGCGTTTTTGAAAATTTCCGTGTTTGGTTTGAGAATAGAACAAGACGCAGACACACTTATAACTTGGAGAATACTTTGCACTTTAAAGAGTTAGGGCTAGACAACCGCTTATTAAAAAACCTTAAGCACTTTGACTTTAAGCAGGCGACAGACATTCAGCAGCAGGCGATTCCGGTATCGATTGCTGGCAAAGACTTACTGGCTTCCTCGAAAACGGGGTCAGGGAAGACGCTTGCTTTTGTGTTGCCTATGCTGCATAAATCTTTAAAGAACAAAGCATTTTCAGCCAAAGACCCTCGTGGAGTTATCTTAGCTCCGACCCGAGAATTGGCCAAACAAGTCTACGGCGAGCTACGCTCTATGCTGGGTGGTCTTTCTTATGAAGCTACCCTTATCGTTGGTGGTGAGAACTTCAACGATCAGGTGAAAGCCTTGCGTCGCTACCCTAAGTTTATTGTCGCGACACCGGGACGCTTGGCTGACCACCTTGAGCACCGTTCCTTGTACCTTGATGGACTGGAAACTTTGGTGTTGGATGAAGCTGACCGCATGTTGGATTTGGGCTTTGCACCTGAGCTGCGCCGTATTCACAATGCTGCCAAGCATCGCCGTCGTCAAACGTTGATGTTCTCTGCAACGCTCGATCACGCTGAAGTCAATGAAATCGCATTTGAAATGTTGAATGCACCAAAACGAATAGCGATAGGTGTATCGAATGAGCAGCATAAGGATATCACCCAAACATTCTACCTCTGTGATCACCTTGATCATAAAGAAGCGATTTTAGAGCGTATTCTTGATGATGCCCAATATAAGCAGCTGATTATATTCACGGCAACTCGAGTGGATACAGAGCGTCTAACTGAAAAGCTTAATGCGAAAAAACTCAAAGCCATCGCTTTAAGTGGCAACCTAAATCAGACGCAACGCAACACCATTATGAGTCAGTTTGAACGGGCGGTGTTTAAAATTCTAGTAACGACCGATGTTGCTTCTCGTGGTCTCGATATTGCCAATGTTACCCACGTGGTCAATTTTGACATGCCAAAGCATACTGAGGAATACGTACACCGTGTTGGCCGCACAGGTCGAGCTGGTAATAAAGGCGATGCCTTATCCTTAGTTGGCCCTAAAGATTGGGATAGCTTCAAGCGTGTTGAGGCCTATTTGCAACAAGACATTACTTTTTCTGAGCTAGAAGGTTTAAAAGGCAAGTTTAAAGGGATAAAGCCAAAGAAAGCGGATTACCGTGGTAAGAAAAAAGTGGTCAAGAAGTCCAAGCCGGCAGCGAAAAAAGCCAACAAGAAGCCAGCACAACGTGATAAAGGTTTCTACCAAAATGTTGCTGTGGGCGATTCAGTCTTTATTCCCAAAAAGAAAGTAGCGCCTAAAGATGACGACTAACTTAGCGCATACTTTATAGCTAACACCTTCAATATAAACTTCTAAAAGCCACCGTTTCGGTGGCTTTTGTATTATTTACAGTTCAAATAATCTTTCTGAAAATCAACAACATAATTTATAAACATTTCTATATTTATCATTAGGTTGGCGTGACTAAAAACGCTTATTTTATGGAAAATTACCCGCTTTTTTATAGGGTGATTTTCATACTGATGTTTGAATAATAACGAGTATTTTTATTTTTAAATCAAACTGCCTAATTATTACTAGTCTTATAGGTTTTTTTGATAGAAATAATGATTTCAAATCTTGGTATCAATGTTTTAAACAACTTCAAACTTTATAAATTTTATGCACTAAAAAGTGCTTTGTTATCACGTTTTATCGTTAAGTGTGTGAATTATTTCTCTTAATTTATTTATAACAAATATGAAACATTATTGGTTTAAATTTTAACCAGAAATTCAAATTGAGGAAGATAACATGAGTTTTAAGCTGTGGAATATTTTGCTCGCTTCGCTTGTCGTTATGCCAGTAATGGCCGATACCGATGTGTATCTAACTAATAACTCAGCCCAGCCATTAACTGTACAAGTCAGCCATGATGGCTCAGATTTACTTGAATACGGTGATGAATGGCAGCAGCATACGGAAACCTTGGGGCCATGGGAAACGAAAGCGGTGCTAAGTTTTAATCGCTGGGAGGGAGTAAAGTCAGGCCAAACATACAGATTCAATACAGTCATCTCGAATCCTTTGGGGGAAAGTGTCGAGCTAAACCAAGTGATGACGGGGCATTGGTATAATTCCTCAATCCAATATGGTTTATCTTCATCTGACGTAGATCTTTCCCTGCAAGATGATAGGGATCTGCACCGCTTCACCACGACTGCATTTGGTCAGCGCCCCACTGAGCTGAGCTTCAAATCAGCCAATACCGCTCGATATGACGACCTCTATTATACGATTACTCCAGCCAAAGTGGGCGAGACCGTTGAACCAGATGAGAATATTCTCAAGGTCATGACCTATAACATATGGGCCCTGCCTGTGATGGCCTCTCATATTGGTGACCGCTACGACATAATCCCCGAGCATGTATCAGGTTATGATGTTTTGGCTTTGCAGGAAGTGTTTGCCAATGGCCGAGGTGCTTTTCTGCGCGAACTAGCAAAGGAATACCCTTATCATACTGAAATGTTAGATAAAAAAGGGGCCAACATACATGATGGCGGGGTGATTATTGTTAGTCGATATCCGATTGTGAATCAGGCGCAATATGTATTTCCTGACTGTGCTGGAACCGACTGTTTTGCCGACAAGGGTGTTAACTATGCCGAGATCATAAAAGGCGGTAAAGCTTATCATGTGTTTGCGACACACACGGCTTCTTCTGATACGGATAAAGCCAGAGAGTATAGACAGCGCCAGTTTAAACAGATGCGATCATTGGCCCAGTCACTGGACATACCCAGTCATGAAACTGTGGTGTACAGCGGTGACTTTAATGTCAACAAGTTGAAATTTCCAGATGACTACCAGAGCATGATAACCAACCTCAGTGTGCAAGAGCCAGATTACTCTGGATACACAGAATCAACCTTTGATCCGCGTATCAACGACTTTTCTGGTAAAGCACTCTCAGGCGGCGAGCATGTGGAATACTTGGATTATGTCATGGTCAGCGATGAGTACGGAGAGAGCAGGCGTAATAACAATCGTGTTGACATCCCTCGTACCACAGACGAAAGGCTTTGGAAGCACTACAACCTTTCCGACCACTTTCCTGTGAGCGCAGTGATTGAGTAATGAACTACCGTGCTATTTTATTTGTGCTCGCTGTCGTGGCGAGCATCTACCTTTGGCCAGAGGAAGAAAGGTTGGTTGACTCGACAGGTGACAAGCCTTCGCAAGAGGTTGGTAAAGTCCCTCAACGCTTAGTTAAGCCTTTAGTAAGCCAAACACCCAAAATTGAAAGTGCCCCCGTAAAGAACGCGGAAATTGATCGCTCAATAACGCAACTTAACCAAAGCCAAGGACGAGAACTGGTTAATGTGATAGAGCAATTTTGGGCAGATTGTCTCGGCAAAGGAGATTGCTTGTCTCAACTTGCCGCTCTCAAGTCGAAACTATCGGATTCTCGGTATCAATTGCTGGAAAACTATAACCATTTTAACCGTGAGTGGCAGAGCATTTGGCAAGAGTCTGAGTTGAACCATTTTGCGTTGCTTTCAGACAAAGTGGCAGAGTTTAAGCGGCTAACGACTATGGTTTGGGGAGAGCACGCCACATTAGTCTTTGCCGATGAATTTGCCCTCTACGATTTTAGCCTTGAACAAGATAGCCTATCAGAGTCTTTGGCAGCAGACTTTCTAAACGACTACCATACTTTATTGATAAAATGGCGAGAAAAAGAGGCGGTGTTAACTCTAGAAGCCGATAGCGAAAAATACGAAAAAGGTGTCAGCCTGATCCCCCGTTCCTATCCACCAGATAAAGTGCGAGAGATAAAAAATCAGCTCGCGAGGCACTATTTAACTGACAAAGAGATTGCTTCGATCGCATCGAGAGAGCAGCAAGTCGCTCAGCAAAATGCCCATATTGGTCAATATCAAGATGAGCTTGCCGCTCTACACCAATCCTTAGAAGCTCAAAGGCAGTCTAACAGTTTGTCAAACAGTGAGTGGCAAACTTATGTTGAGCAACAAGTCAGTCAATTTCGTAGAGATTATTTTTTATATCAATAGATTAAAATAAATTTACTACTGTTAAACACCTATTTCATTATGAATACTCATCCATATTTGTGAACTTTTGTAAATTTAGAGTATTTAATCTTCATTCCTATCACTAGGAAAAGTCGCTGTAAAGCATGTAATAGTTGCTTTACATTCCGGTGATCTGAGTCACTAAGTTATTCTTTTAGTTGATATTACTATCTCTTGCATATTGATTGACTTATTAATTTTAAAATTCCAAGCGCTTTAAGACTGAATTTTGAACAATTTGTTCATTAAGTGATCTTTATCGGAAAAATAGAACAAAAATCGATCGTTTTTGTTCCACTTATTGATGGAGCTGATAGGTTGGACCAGGTAGGGCAACGCTCTATTAGGGATAAAAATTCAAATAAGGATCATTTTTATGAGACCAAACCTACCTATCAGCTTGATGCTTGCGACAACTATAGTTGGCTTTCCGTTGAACGCACAAACTGTAAACACAACAGATGCACAATCAATCTCAGAAGAAATAGCACAGCAAAAAAAAGCGCTTGCGATGCAAATCAGCGCTCGCTACTTTGATTTAGAAAAATCAATCAAGTCACAAATTACAGAGGAGAATCTGGCCACGGATTTGGACTCTGTGGAAAGCATTAAGCCATATTCAGCGTTTAAACAGCGTATGCAGCAGGCCGATTACCAATACCGCCAAACAAAAGGCATTGCTCAATATACTGATTCAGTGATGGAGCTTAGGATTGCTGATGCATCAATGGTCAAAGACTGGCAGGAAGGAGAAAGTCCACTGTTTGCATTTGAGCCTTCAGGTGATGACTCAAACTGGCAGTATGTAGAAGCTTATGATGTTTACGGCCAAGTGCATGAATTAGATGTTTACCAAATGCCAGATGTTCCAGTCCTCGTTGTTGACAGCAATAGCGCTAAAGAACTTCGTGCAGGTCTAATGGCAATGCGAACAGAGATGAATCGCTTGGGCCAAGATTCTAATTTGATCACCAATGACAGCCCTAAACTACCTTCAAAAACCAAGCAAGGTATTAAGCGTTCGGCGCAGCTTAGTGATGTAGAGCCACTTAATACTACTCAGTTAACGAAAATTCGTCTTAGCGACGATGAAGAGCCATGGATTTCTGGCAAGGCGGAAGTATACGCCATTATCACTGGCGTTGATCCAAGCCGTGTAGAACCTGAAATTGACCTCGTCGATATGCCTTATTTAGATTACGACGGCAAAGATTACTACCCAAGCCAAACCATGATTTTCTGGCCACGGTATCGTTGGGGCGCTGTCGATATGATTCTGATGGAGCAAGACGATGGAACTGACTATAAAGAGCTAGCGAAAATTTTGGTAAAAGCGGCGGAAGATATTTTGAAAATGATTCCAGATCCAGAAATTCAAGGCTACGCTATCATAGCTCAAATCACCAATAGAATTATCGATGTGATTCCAGATGGTGTGCTAACTAACGACGACGATTATCTCGACTCTTATTATACCATTATGCAAAATACCCCTTATGTCGAGCGTCCAGGAGCAGGTGGCAATGTTGTGGCAACCTTCAAACCAGTGACAATCTCTCCGACCGAATAACAGCAATAATCAAAACAGCAGCACATAGATATGTGCTGCTTTTTTATTTTATGTAGTCGTATCACATTCGTATCGAGCAGAATCAGAGGTACATAGCTCTTTTATCATGACCATCCATTAAGACTTCCTCTCTTTTTAAAACACTCTAAGCTCAATAATATGAAAAGTCGAATAAATCTATAGGGTTATGATTAAAGTTTTATTGATTGTTTGCATTTTAAATGGCGTTTAATACCCGAGATAGCCCCTTAACGAAAAATCAGCGATCCTAGTTAAAATTAGATCTGGGTCTAATTTTTAAAATAAATAACTCAAATATTTCTCTATCAGGAAAATGTCAAAATCAAATTCACTACCCATATGGTGAATTTGATCGGTCAATACTTCTTTTTTTAGAATAACGGCTGAAATATCACTGCTCAGTATTGCTCTTATATGGTTATTTTACCTTGTTGTCATTATTCAAACTGAAAATATAATTTTTGAACTTTTGGTCAACGTCAAGTCGGTATGATGCTGAGTTTTAACCCTTTTAAAAAGTCTCTTTTCATAATACTTACTCTACTCCTAATAAGTTCATGTGGCGGTGGTGGTGGTGGCGGTGACTCTGCCCCTCGTTCCAGAACCCAAGGCACGATTACTGGTGTGGTTTTTGATGCACCTGTGTCAGGAGCTTCGGTGGAAATATATGAGTACAAAAATGGTTCTTTAGGGCGTAAGTTGGGAAGTGATATAACCTCAGCATCTGGCCATTATTCGATTGATATTGAATCAGCATCTATGCCTCTCTATATATCAGCAAAGGGAGGAGGGTATGAGGATCCTTTCTCTGGCAATGCTGTTTATGGCAGCAAAGGTAAACCTGTCTATTTGGCGAGCGTGACTAATTACACTGAGGGCAGCACGCAAAATGTTATGGTGACGCCGCTGACTTACCTGGTAACAGGGTTGACCGAATATAGAATTAAGCAGGGTCGATCGGTTAATAGTGCTATTACGACCTCAACTAAAGACCTCAGTGAGCTATACGGTTTTGATGTTAGCACGACGCAGCCAGTAGACCTTACATTAAATGTGACATCTAATGTCACCAATGGGCACAAATATGGAGCAGTGCTGACGGCATACTCGTCATACGCTTGGGAATTTTTAAAGCCTAACCCTGATGAAGGTAAAGACACCTATACCTCTTTGCATCTTGCAGATCTCGGGTATCAAGATATTACTTTTGATGGAAAACTCAATGGACGAAAGCGCGACGAAGGGGGACAGTTTTCAGAGGATGTTGAGTTTGGTAGCAAAGCAACGCTTGATGCAGACTTCTACACACATATCATTGCTCAACACATTATGTCTGCGGTCAGTAATCCTGAAATTAATAGAACAACAGGGTATCAGGACTTTGCTGATTTTATTAAAAGTCCAAGCTTTGACCAATATAAAGCCATGGCTGATGAGCTAAGCAAAGTAAATGGTTCAAATGAAAACCCAGATGAAATCTTTCCACAGCGTTATACCCCTGGTGAGCAGCCACCTAGCATTGATGATATGCCGCCAACGGTAGATTACCCGAAAGAGGGCGATGTTCTTGCTGGTCAGGATATTATAGCTTTAAACCTAGTAGATAATGTGGGAATAGCGTCAGCTAGGGTTGTGGTTAAATATACAGAAGATAAGCAATTTGACTCATGGACAGAGCTTTTATGCCCATTTGGACAAGAAAATGCTCAGCTAAATTGCTGGGTCGATGATAGCAACTTTACCGTGGGGAAACGCGAAGCAAGTCTTACTGTTCATCTTAATACTGAGGCTCTAGGAGACGGTAATACCAATAGTGACTCTGACGCCAAACTATTAGTTTATCTCTCTGACATCATAAATCAGAGTGAAGAAGAAGTTAGCGTTGATATTAAATGGGATAACTCGGCCCCAGTTATTGTGGTTACGTCTGCAGAATCTGTAAACAGTCTGCCAACTGACTATTTACTTACTGGTTATGTTAAAAAAGATCCTCAATTACTTGAAGATAGGTCTGTATGGATTGCTTTATCGTCTGGCGAGTATAGTAAATATTCTTGTTCTAACTATCCCAGTGGCTCTGCAATATGGTGTGGATTTTCTTATACGGAATCGGGGCTTAACTTTGACCAAAGTGTTGCTTTTTCGATTCGCGCCAAAGATATATATGGAAACCAAGGTAATAAAGAGTTTATTTTGTATCAGGACGTAACTGCTCCCAAAGTAAGTTTAACTTACCCTGACGCTCAATTTAATTTCCAAAGACTTGAGGGAGAATCTTTCCCGAGCATATACGAATCGAGTACCTACACCAAAGAAAATGTTGAGGATGCAACTAAATACTTGCTGATTGACTATGACTATGCTTCGAAAGGTGCGAGACAAGTATTTTCTGATTTGGACTTAACCAAACTTGAGAACCCAGATGTTTTCCAGAGAAACTCATTACCTTATGTAACTTTGACAATTTCAGATGAAAATGGCACTTCTGCTGATAATTTAAAGGTGACCGTTGAGTATTACTCGAAAAGGAGAGGTGAAGCTGAATTTATTCTTCGTGGTACAAGGGTACAAACAGCAAGTGAAGTAACAGCCGATAATGTTTACTTTCCGTTTAATTTAAACAAAGACAACGATTCGTTTTTACCCTCTATGACTCTATACATCCCTTTTTCTAGAGATGCTTTTAAAGATGAATTTGCCAAAGCTTTGTCTAGTGATATCCAAAAGCTACGAATAACGGTAGAAGATGCTGCAGGCAATCTCAGTTACAACAAAGAAGCAACGGGCGGTAATCAAGGCACATTAATAGAGGCATTTTTTAGGTCGACCTTTGACAAACCAGTTGTAACCGTTGTGTCACCCTTTAGTAACGCAAGGGTAGTACTGGCAGGGTTAAATGCTTCTACAGGTGCCTTTAATTTAATAAAAACCTGTGATGCAGCCCTTGGTGATGAAGGTAAAGATATTGTTAAATGTCTCTTAACTCGCGAACAAGAGCGGGAATTTTATAAAGTGTACTTGGATGACTTTTCAGCATCTGGTGAACCACACTATTTTCAGTGGAGCAAAGATATCAAAACCCTAGTTGATCTTAGCTATGAGATTCTTGGTGATGATATTGATGGTGACAAAGTACCAGTACATAGTTTTAGTGCCTATTTTTCTCCAAGCAAAGATACCACAGTTTATATCACTGAATTTGCCAGTTACCATGCAGGTTTGTTTGATAGTCAATGGAATAACTTAGAGTCTGGTAATAAAACAGCCGTCAAGGCCAAAGAGATTCTATCCCAAGTCAATAATGCATTGGCCACTCAATCAGACTCTATGTTGGGGTTTGATCCTGTTAGTACCCCCTACGCATCCACCAAGGAACTCGACGAAGAAGGAGTTCCGGCGAAATTAGCTTCCAAGCACATCTACCGTTTTCTTTTGGAAGGTTTAACGGAACTCGCGAATGCGAACTACGCCACCAGCGTTGATTATGCGAAAGCCTTTTATCGCGATCTTTCTAAGGATGGTAAGGCCGATGGTCAGGGCAGTATTTATGATGACCAAGGGAATGAATCAACAGGCCAGATAATCCTCAGTGATTCAGGCAAGGAGTTAGGTCCAGATACCTACCGTAAGGATCTTGCAGAGGCTTATTACAGGGTTGCCGCGTCTTATGATGTTGAACGCAAAGACGCGCTAAATCAGGCTGACCATTTCGCCAAAGCGAACCCCATATATGCCGATGACAATGTATTTAATCAAGAGGGTAGCAGCATAGATAACACCCCACCTAGTATTTCGGTTCAACCAAATGAACAGCAGTCAGAAGGCGCGTTTTTTGGTGATGGTTCGAATTACACTATATCAGGAAAGATAGAATCAAAGGTCACTATTACCGATGATAAAACAACAGTAAAAATAAATGAAGGGGACTTCACTGTCTTTTGGGTAGATCCACAAGGCACAGAACATGAAGCTACGGACACTAAATTTGAGCGTAGCGATGATTCGACGGAATATACTGAGACTTATAACTTTGTTATCAACTCCAAGAGTGATAAGTACCGCGAAGCAAAGCAATTTAATATTGTTGTTAAAGCGCAAGATAGTATAGGGAATTTCGACTCCCAAACCTTTGTGTATTTGGTTGATAATCAAATACCAGTAATTAAACGTGTAACTGTCGATCCTGAATTTCCTGTGGTGGATACAGAAGCTGAATTTACTGTCGAGTTTGAGGAACCAGTGACGTTAGAGCCGGGTACTGTCAAAATCGGTGGAGCTGAGATTAGTTTTGAAAAC
Source organism: Vibrio sp. Of14-4 (assembly GCF_022347625.1). Taxonomy (NCBI): domain Bacteria; kingdom Pseudomonadati; phylum Pseudomonadota; class Gammaproteobacteria; order Vibrionales; family Vibrionaceae; genus Vibrio; species Vibrio sp. Of14-4. The sequence goes on from NZ_JAKRGI010000018.1 coordinate 85,299, forward strand.
CCCCAAGAATACAGAACCGTATGGCAATCTTCCGCTCGTGTATCGGTTGAAGCAAACAAAGAGTCCACGCAGTTGACTATCGACTCCTCATATTTCGACCGGGTTAGAAATCAAGGTACTGAGGGTTATGAGCACACAATTTTTGTTGAGCCTTTGATCACTATAGATAATGTTACAGAAAATAATGAGGTAAACGCTGAAGAAGACGATGTGAAACATGTAGTGATCAGCGGCACAACCAAAGGTTTCAAACGAACAGCGCAGTTAACCGTTAACCTTGTCTCAGATAAGGAAGATCGTAAAGGGGCTGATAAATTTTCTGACGTAGTAATTCTAGAATCTGATGGGCGATGGAAAACCAATCCGATCAATATGTCTACATGGGAGTATTCTGAATTTACCGTCACTGTTAGCGGAAAGTACGCCGAAGGCGAGCGTAGTGTTGTAGCAACCAAAAAAGCTCTATATGACGATAAGATCAAACCAGAGGTGGTCAGTACTCTAATCTCATATGATGGGGAGGAATCAGAAAACGTCTTGCTAGATGATAAAAGCGCTAAGGTTACGCTGACATTCAATGAACGTGTGACTACACCTACTGCATCTTTGAATGGGCAGGCTATTTCATTTGAAGAGACCAGTTTTTCTAAAGTGTGGGTAGGTACAACACAGCCGCTAATGCTGCCAAGTGGTAGTGCCACAGCCCCTCTCATAGTTGTTGAAGGAGTCTACCAAGATACCCGTCCCCAAGGCAATCTTGGTGAAGGATATACTACACATATCCCATTAAAGCCTGTGATTACGCTGAACGACATGGGTGATAGTATCAAAGCCTCTGATGCAACGGAGTTTATCGTCTCAGGTACTTCTAAAGGGTTTCAGACCGGAGCAGAGCTGACCGTAACGGTCAAAAATAAACCAACATCAGGCTTAGTAGACCAAAGCAACCTTCCTCAATATAGTCAAACAATCCCTGTCGACGAGAATGGCGATTGGCAAACTGAACAACACGATATCTCGGACTGGTATCAAGGCACTATCATCATTACGGTGACGGGTGAAAATAGTGCAGGTCAGTCGGTAACGCTGACTGACGAGGTCGTCTACGAGGATGATGTTGCCCCTGAGTTGAGAGATATTGAATTGACGACGGGCACACCGACTCATGACACTGAG
>NZ_JAKRGI010000019.1:0-83560 GCF_022347625.1 Vibrio sp. Of14-4
TTAAATTAAAGCTTTTAGGAATGGTGGCTACGACGGGATTTGAACCTGTGACCCCATCATTATGAGTGATGTGCTCTAACCAGCTGAGCTACGTAGCCACTCGTGAGCGTGACAATATAAACGTTCACGCTCCTAGTGACAAGCCCTTTTTCTAAAAGGCTCAACACTTTAAATAATTGGCAGGTCTACCTGGATTCGAACCAGGGAATGACGGGATCAAAACCCGTTGCCTTACCACTTGGCGATAGACCTACAAGAGTTAACTGAAATAGCTAACAAATATATGGTGCGGAAGGAGAGACTTGAACTCTCACACCTTGCGGCGCCAGAACCTAAATCTGGTGCGTCTACCAATTCCGCCACTTCCGCATCTATTCCTAAATACTTTAAATTAAAGCTTTTAGGAATGGTGGCTACGACGGGATTTGAACCTGTGACCCCATCATTATGAGTGATGTGCTCTAACCAGCTGAGCTACGTAGCCAGAGCCGCGTTAATGAGTAAAAAGTGATGGCAAAATGAAGAACATTTACCAAGTTTATTTATTTGATTACTCAAGTGAAAAAATAAAGCCAGCCAAGCGGCTGGCTTTTATTGTCAATAACTTGCGCGGAAATTACACATTGAAGCGGAAATGCACTACGTCACCATCTTTGACGATGTAATCTTTGCCTTCCAAACGCCATTTACCCGCATCTTTTGCACCACTTTCACCCTGGTATTGAATATAGTCCTCGTAGCCAACAACCTCAGCGCGAATAAACCCTTTTTCAAAGTCAGTATGAATTTTTCCGGCAGCTTGAGGGGCTGTGGCACCAACTGGAATAGTCCATGCTCTGACTTCTTTTACGCCAGCAGTAAAGTAAGTATGTAGAGTCAAAAGCTCATAACCTGAACGAATTACGCGGTTTAACCCAGGCTCTTCAATACCCATGTCTGCGAGAAACTCTTCTCTGTCTTCGTCTTCAAGCTCTGATAATTCAGACTCTATTGCTGCGCAAACAGGCACCACTACATTGTTTTCTTTTGCGGCAAATTCACGTACAGCATCAAGATATGGGTTATCTTCGAATCCATCTTCATTGACATTGGCAATGTACATGGTTGGTTTGAGAGTCAGAAAATTGAGGTATCCAATCGCTGCAAGTTCCTCTTTTGCAAGCTCAACAGTTCGAGCCATTCCGCCTTCTGTTAGTACGGGTAGAAGCTTTTCTAGAACGACTAATTCGAACTTGGCATCCTTATCACCGCCTTTTGCTTTTTTAGCGTTGCGTTGGATGGCTCGTTCACATGAATCTAAGTCTGCCATAGCTAATTCAAGGTTGATGACTTCAATGTCTTCAATTGGCGAAACTTTTCCTGCTACATGGACGATATTTTCATTTTCAAAACAACGCACTACGTGACCAATCGCATCGGTTTCTCTAATATTAGCAAGAAACTTATTGCCCAAACCTTCACCTCTTGAAGCGCCAGCAACCAGCCCTGCAATATCCACAAACTCCATAGTGGTCGGGATGATTTTTTGTGGGTTAACTATGTTCGCTAGAGCGTCAAGTCGCAAGTCTGGTACAGGAACGACGCCAGTATTTGGCTCGATTGTACAGAATGGAAAGTTAGCTGCTTCGATTCCAGCTTTAGTTAGTGCGTTAAACAGAGTTGATTTACCTACGTTTGGTAAACCAACGATGCCACATTTAAAACCCATGATAATAACCTTATTCTGCTTTGAACGTGTGTAGGCGGTTTTGTGCTTTTGCTAAGCCGTCCTTGAGTAGGATATCCAAGCTACGTACTGCTTCGTCAGTCGCAGCGTCAAGGAGTTCTTGCTCCTTAACTGGTGCCTTACCCAGTACAAAGCCCGCTACTTTGTCTTTGTGCCCTGGATGGCCAATACCTATCCTGAGGCGGTAAAAATCTTTGCAATTACCCAATTTACTTATGGTGTCGCGCAGGCCGTTGTGCCCGCCATGGCCGCCGCCTTTTTTAAACTTAGCGATACCTGGAGGTAAATCCAGCTCATCGTGCGCAACCATGATTTCTTCAGGTTTTATTTGGTAGAACTTGGCCAAAGCGGCAATAGATTTACCTGATAAATTCATAAATGTGGTCGGGATGAGTAAACGGAGATCTTGTCCATGGATGATTAGGCGGCCTGTCATACCAAAAAACTTGGGTTCATTTTTGAGTATGATGTTATGGGCACGCGCCAGCTCTTCAACGACCCAAGCCCCTGCGTTGTGTCGAGTTTTAGAATACTCAGGGCCAGGGTTAGCGAGTCCGACAAGAAGTTTAATTGATTGGCTCACGGTAAAGATCTCTGTTGGCATCTTAAAAGCGCGGTATGATAACACAGAAATATTCGTCTGGGCGAGGTATCCGTTTATCTGGTGTGAATATGAAAAATAAAACACCTCTATGGGAGGTGTTTTAGTACATTCTCTATTGTGTTCAACTTGACCTAATTGAACATTGCTGAGATTGATTCTTCATTGCTGATACGGCGAATCGCTTCTGCAAGCATACGAGATAGACTTAGTGTGGTGACTTTGCCAGTCGCTTGCATTTCTTTTGATAGCGTCACTGAGTCAGTAACTATGACTTGGTCTAGCACTGAATTTTTGATGTTTTGATGGGCATTACCAGAGAAAACAGCGTGAGTGGCGTAGGCGAAAACTCGTTTAGCACCGCGCTCTTTAAGCGCCTCTGCTGCTTTACACAAGGTGCCGCCTGTGTCGATCATATCGTCAACAATCACGCAGTCTCGATTTTCGACGTCACCAATCAAGTTCATAACTTCAGATACGTTTGCACGAGGACGACGCTTATCAACAATCGCGATATCAATATCGCCAAGTGCTTTCGCCGTCGCACGCGCCCTAACCACACCACCAAGGTCTGGTGATACGACAACAGGGTTCTCGAGTCCTCGTGCTTCCATGTCATCAAGAAGAACAGGTGTACCAAAGATGTTATCTACTGGAACATCAAAGAAACCTTGAATCTGCTCAGCGTGTAGGTCGATGGTAAGTACACGGTCAACACCAACGTTCGACAAAAAGTCAGCGACGACTTTGGCAGTAATAGGTACACGTGCAGAGCGAACTCGGCGGTCTTGGCGAGCATAGCCAAAATAAGGGATAACTGCTGTAATACGGCCCGCAGAAGCGCGGCGCATTGCATCAATCATCACGACCAATTCCATTAGGTTATCATTAGTTGGTGCGCAGGTAGATTGGATGATGAAAACATCACTACCACGTACATTTTCGTTGATTTGAACAGCGACTTCGCCATCAGAAAAACGAGAAACAGTTGCATCACCAAGGGAGATGTAGAGACGATCAGCAATACGTTGGGCTAGTTCAGGTGTAGCGTTACCAGCAAATAGCTTCATATCAGGCACGGTAGAAACCTCAGGGTTGCGTCCAGTATTTAGATTATATTATGTGCTAAGCAATAGTTAGCAAGTGTCTCATAAAGAGGTGAAGTGTTTTTCCCTCTAGCTACGAAAGCTGAGACATTGTCAGGCAATAATTCAAGAACCTTGTTGGCCTCATTCTGGCTTGAAAACTCAGCAAAAACGCAGGATCCGGTCCCGGTAAGTCTTGACGGCGCATATTGTAACAGCCATGAAAGTTGCTTATCAACCTCTGGGTACAGCATTCGTACAACTTTTTCGCAATCGTTTTCGTAAGGACTGCTTAGAAGCGTATCTAGATCACGTTTTGGCGAATCTCTGTGCAGCTTCGGATGGGAAAATATCTCGGCGGTGGCGATAGATACTCCTGGTCTCACTACCAGATAGTATTTTTCTTCAGGCTGAGCTTTTGCTAGTTTTTCACCGACACCTTCGGCGAAAGCAGCAAAACCCTGTGTGAAAACTGGCACATCGGCGCCAAGAGCTAAACCTATCTGTGCAAGTTCATCTTGAGATACTTTCGTCTGCCAAAGATGGTTTAGTGCAACAAGCGTGGTGGCGGCATTTGAAGACCCACCACCTATACCTCCACCCATGGGTAATTTTTTATTGAGTTTGATATGGGCGCCATAGGTGCAATTCTTCTTTGTTCTTAAGGCATCCGCTGCTCGATAAATAAGATTGTCTTTGGTCGGCACACCCGGAAGTTCAGGTTCAATGGTAATCTTGCCAGTGTTATTAACCGTTATAGTGAGTTCATCACCATAATCCAAAAATTGAAATAAGGTCTGTAAGTCGTGGTAACCATTATCTCTTTGCCCTGTAATGTACAAGAATAGATTAAGCTTTGCGGGCGATGGCCAAACGGTGGTGTTATGGATCATTGTTCAATATTCCAGTCGGAAATGATGATATTTATTTTGATATTTCCCTGCGTTAACTTGAGTTTGTGTGGCAATGGGAGTGTTTGGTGTTGATATTGTACGTCTTGATAACTTAGATAATCGAGTTGCCAAACTTTACTCTGCACTTGTTTAGTCAGCGAAGCTAAAGTATTAGTGTCGTTAAGCACAAAGTTATCGGCACCTTCAGGACTACCTAAAAACCAGCTATTGAGCTGTTCAACTGGCAAATTCAGCCCAGTGAGGCGATAAATAAGTGATTGAGCATCATGAGAGGTAAAAGTCTCATCTTGGTAAGTCTCGATAGAGGAGCCTTCAGGGGTAATTTTTAGGTTGAGTGCTGTTTGGCCAAGAAAAGTAGTTAGCCGCAGCTGTTTAAAGCTTGAGCTGTGTTTCCACTGGAAGTTGAGTGACTGGCGCTGCTCGGGTGAAATATAGCCGAGTTTTCCATTGGTTTTGTATTTATTTATTGAGGCAAGTTTTTGCTGTTGTGTTTGCCATTCAACATTCGTAGTACTTGGATCAATGGAAGCACAACCTGAGAGAAACAATCCGCTGAGTATAAAAGTGATGAAGAGACGAGAATTGACCGTCATTGTGTAATATTTGTCCATGTTGAATGGTGTCAGTGGGCCAGAGTATACCATTGAAATCACGAAGTGATGAAAACATATCCTTAATGGCCTTTAATTAAATTAGGGCATAAAGTAAAATTCTGTCCTTGTTCGCTTATTCGCTGATTCAGAGAAACTTGATTACATGTCATTGCTTGCTATCGGTATTAACCATAATTCGGCTTCCGTTGAACTACGAGAGAAAGTCGCATTTGGGCCGGAAAAATTACCACAAGCACTTAAGCAATTAGGTGATAATCCATATGTAAATGGTAGTGTTATCATTTCTACCTGTAATCGAACTGAAATCTACTGTGATGTTAAAGCATTAGGAAAAAGCAAAGTTATCGATTGGCTTGCTCAATTCCATCAAATTAGTCCTGAAGCCTTAAAGCCCAGTTTATATGTTCATGAAGAGCAGGCCGCAATTCGTCACTTGATGCGTGTCTCATGTGGGTTGGATTCTCTTGTCCTAGGTGAACCCCAAATTTTGGGACAGGTAAAGCAGGCATATTCTGATTCGCGTCAGCATCAATCGGTTGACACGGCAATGGATAAACTGTTTCAGAAAGTCTTCTCTGTAGCAAAACGCGTTCGTACAGAAACCGATATCGGTGGTAATGCTGTTTCGGTAGCGTATGCGGCTTGTACACTTGCTAAGCATATTTTTGAGTCATTACGGGAATCTACGGTTCTGCTTGTTGGTGCTGGCGAAACCATTGAGTTGGTGGCTAAACATCTCGCGAGCAATGGCTGTAGTGATATGATAGTTGCGAACCGAACTTATGAACGTGCTGAGCCTTTAGCCGAGCAATTCGGCGCACAAATTATTGGTTTGCCAGAAATACCTAATCATCTCGCTCGTGCCGATATTGTGATAAGCTCCACTGCAAGCCCTCTGCCCATTATTGGAAAGGGTATGGTCGAGACCGCACTAAAAGCTCGCCGACATCAGCCTATGTTATTGGTCGATATCGCGGTTCCCAGAGATATCGAGTCTCAGGTTGCTGAACTCGATGATGCTTATCTTTATTCAGTGGATGATTTGCAATCGATTGTTGAAAACAACATGGAGCAACGTAAGGTCGAGGCGATTCAAGCTGAAGCGATTGTGAGTGAAGAAAGTGCGACATTTATGTCATGGTTGCGTTCGTTGCAGGCAGTCGATAGTATTCGGGATTATCGCAATGCGGCCAATGATATTCGTGAAGATCTTCTTAATAAAAGCTTACAGTCTTTAGCGGCAGGCACAGATCCAGAGAAAGTACTGCTTGAGCTTAGTAATAAGTTGACCAACAAATTAATCCATGCCCCAACTCGTGCTATGCAAAGTGCCGCTGAGCAAGGTGAGCCTGCCAAGCTTGCGACAATACGACAAAGTTTGGGTCTTGAAGACTCTTAACACCCTTGGTTGGTTTCTGCCAATCAACTAAATAGAACCCTGAGTTAATAAAACTATGAAAGCCTCGATTCTAACTAAGCTAGAAACACTCGTTGAACGATATGAAGAAGTTCAGCATTTACTTGGTGACCCTGATGTCATTGGTGATCAAGACAAATTTCGTGCCCTGTCTAAAGAATATTCCCAGTTAGAGGAAGTGACTAAGTGCTTTCAAGCTTATCAGCAAGCCCAAGAAGATCTGAAAGCGGCTGAAGAAATGGCAAAAGAAGATGATGCTGAAATGCGCGAAATGGCGCAGGAAGAAATCAAAGAGTCGCGAGAGACCATCGAGCGCCTCAATGACGAGCTGCAAATTTTGCTCCTGCCAAAAGATCCAAATGATGATCGCAATTGCTTCTTAGAAATTCGCGCAGGTGCAGGGGGAGATGAAGCGGGCATTTTTGCCGGAGATTTATTCCGCATGTACAGTAAGTTTGCTGAGAAGAAAGGTTGGCGTATTGAAGTGATATCGTCCAATGAATCTGAGCAGGGCGGTTATAAAGAAATGATTGCCAAAGTCAATGGCGATGGAGCATACGGTATCTTAAAGTTTGAGTCAGGCGGACACCGTGTACAACGTGTCCCTGCAACAGAATCACAAGGTCGAGTACATACTTCTGCCTGCACAGTAGCCATTATGCCAGAAATTCCAGAAGCGGAAATTCCAGAAATCAAAGCAGCAGACTTAAAAATAGACACCTTCAGAGCTTCTGGAGCAGGGGGGCAGCACGTCAACACAACAGATTCTGCAATTCGTATTACTCACTTGCCGACAGGGACAGTGGTTGAGTGTCAAGATGAACGCTCACAGCATAAAAATAAAGCTAAAGCTATGTCAGTGCTGGCCGCGCGTATTATACAAGCAGAAGAAGCCAAGCGTGCCGCCCAAGAATCTGACACTCGCCGAAACCTACTTGGGTCTGGCGACCGAAGCGATAGAATTCGTACCTATAACTACCCACAGGGACGTGTTTCAGATCATCGTATCAACCTAACGCTTTATCGTTTGAGTGAGGTAATGGAAGGTGATCTTGTAAGCTTGATTGATCCTGTTATTCAAGAGCACCAAGCAGATCAGCTTGCTGCCTTGGCAGAGAATAATTAATGAAGCAATCATCTAGCGTTGAGGATACGCTGAAGTCTGCGACTGAAAGGTTAACAGTGAGCGGCAGTGAATCGCCTTCTCTTGATGCATCAGTATTGCTCTGTCATGTACTAGATAAACCAAGATCTTTTCTGCTGACTTGGCCTGACAAGCTATTGTCTATCGAAGACACACTGGCGTTTGAGAAAGTTTTGCAGCGTCGTATCAAAGGTGAACCTGTGGCCTACATTTTAGGTCAACGAGAGTTTTGGTCTTTGCCTTTGCAAGTCGCTCCAAGCACGCTTATTCCTCGCGCAGACACAGAACGCTTGGTGGAAATTGCATTAGAAAAAGCACCTCAAATATCAGGCGATATTCTAGATTTAGGCACAGGCACAGGAGCCATCGCTTTGGCGATAGCTTCTGAGCTACCCCAGCGTCAAGTTTGGGGTATTGATGTTAAAGAGGAAGCAAGACAGCTAGCAGAGTCAAATGCATTAAAGCTTGGCATTGAAAATGCTAACTTTCTCTGTGGTGATTGGTTTACCCCTTTGGAGGCGGGCACACAGTTTGCTTTGATTGTGTCAAACCCTCCTTATATCGAAAAAAACGATCCTCATCTTACGCAAGGTGATGTAAGGTTTGAGCCTTTGAGTGCGTTAGTCGCTCAGGATAACGGCCTTGCAGATATCAAACATATTTCTCAGCAAGCAATGGGCTTTTTGTTGCCTGGCGCGTGGCTGATGTTTGAACACGGGTATGACCAAGGAAAATCGGTGAGAGATATTTTAAGCGCTTTGGGTTATCAGAGCATTACCACTTACAAAGATTATGGGGAAAATGACCGAGTGACTGTGGGTCAATTTTCTCTATGCCAGAAAGAGAAATAATTATGTATGAAGGTTTAAAGCATTTTCATTTATTGACAGTAGTCATTAGCGTCACTTTGCTATCACTGCGTTATGGGCTGATGATGGCAAACTCTGGCCTGCTGGAAAAGAAGTTTCTCAAAGTCTTCCCCCATATCAATGACACATGTCTATTGCTTTCGGGTATTGGGCTTATTTTCATCACCAATTTCATTCCATTTACCCCAGCAGCGCCATGGCTAACTGAGAAAATTACGTGCGTTCTTGCGTATATAGCTCTTGGTGTTTTTGCGCTTAAATTAGGCAAAAACAAAATGCTGCGTACATTTGCTTTCTTTGGTGCTTTGGGCTGGATCGCAATGGCAGGCAAATTAGCCGTTACTAAAATGCCAATGTTGCTTGGTTGAGGAGAGTGTAAGAATATCCATGGTAGAGCTATTTGACGAAGATTTTGACGCGATTGAACTGGCTGAGGGTGCACTGATTTTAAATAAAGCCATCGACCCAAAAACCAATGACATATGGGCAAGAAACGAGCTTCAACGTTTGCTCAAAGAGGCCGAACTTACCCTTAGCCATGAAATCGGTGAACAACAACGATTTGATGCCTTATTGCGTCTTTTTTACCATCAATGGGGATTTTCTGGTGATCAGGAGGCTTATTATGAATCGTCGAATGCGTTCGTCGATAAAGTGTTAGAGAGCAGGAAAGGGATTCCGGTCAGCTTGGGTTCGATACTATTATATTTGGGTCGTAAACTTGGTTTACCTGTATCTGGTGTGACTTTCCCAAGCCAATTCTTAATCAAGTTAGAATGGTTTGGTGAGGCGCCAAAGTTCATCAATCCTTTTAATGGTGAATATGTTTCCAAGCAGGTACTGAGAGCTTGGTTAATTGGCCACAGCGGTCCATTAGCTAAGCTTAAACCTTCGCATCTTAAATCCGTCGACAACCCAACCGTTATTGGTCGCTGGCTAGCATTGCTAAAGAGTACTTTGCTACGTGAGGAGAAATATACACTAGCATTAAAATGTACCGATCTTGCACTGAGTTTTGTACCTGATGACCCCTATGAAATCCGTGATAGAGGATTTATCTATCAGCAATTAGATTGCCATCAAGTCGCGCTGAGTGATTACCAATACTTTATCGATCAGTGTCCTGATGACCCCGCCGCTGAGTTACTCAAAAATCAAGTTAATGCGATGAGCTTGACTCAGGTTACTGTGCATTGAGCATGGTAGTAAACAGACAGAAATAGAGACTACAAAATGGATCAAAAAATCGTTCAAGTTGGTGATATCCCAGTTGCCAATGATAAGCCGTTTACCCTATTCGCAGGTATGAACGTTCTTGAGTCTAGGGATCTGGCGATGCAGATTTGTGAGCATTACGTAAAAGTGACAGAAAAGCTGGGAATCCCTTATGTATTCAAAGCTTCTTTTGATAAAGCAAATCGCAGCTCAGTGCACTCTTATCGTGGCCCTGGACTAGAAGAAGGAATGAAAATCTTTCAAGAGATTAAGGATACTTTTGGCGTTAAAATCATTACCGATGTGCATACAGCAGAGCAAGCTCAGCCAGTAGCCGATGTGGTTGATGTGATTCAACTGCCGGCCTTTTTGGCACGCCAGACCGATTTAGTTGAAGCAATGGCTAAAACGGGGGCTGTGATTAATGTTAAGAAACCGCAGTTTATGAGCCCAAGTCAAGTGGGTAACCTAGTTGAAAAGTTTGCAGAGTGTGGCAATAAGCAGGTGATTCTTTGCGAGCGAGGTTCTTGCCATGGTTACGACAATCTAGTGGTTGACATGCTTGGCTTTGGAGTGATGAAGAAAGCATCAAATGGCAGTCCGATTATTTTTGATGTGACACATGCACTGCAAATGAGAGATCCTTCAGGTTCTGCATCTGGTGGTAGAAGAGAGCAGACGGTTGAATTAGCGAAGGCTGGTTTGGCAACAGGTATTGCAGGTCTATTTATTGAATCGCATCCTAATCCGGACAAAGCGAAATGTGATGGCCCTTCAGCTTTACCGCTCGATAAAGTAGAACCATTTTTAGCTCAAATGAAGGCTTTGGATGACTTGATAAAAGGCTTCGAGCATATTGAGATTAACTAATTAAAAAGTCATATAGGCTAACGCATGCGTTGGCCTTTTTTGTACCTGATGAAAAGTAAATAGTTAGTGTATTAGTGAGATAACATCAACTAGGTCACTTTATTAGGTATTCAATTATCAATTATGGTGATCTAAACAGCATAACTATCAAAACAAGATGCTAGCTTGAACCGCTTAAATTAAACTAGCCCGACCTTTTATTGAGCATGATCTCACAACAAGTTCGTTAATTGCTCAATGAGTCTAAAACCCCATTCATTAAACAATTCTATATGCTCAAAGGTATGATAATGAAGCAACGTTTGATTTTTAAAACCGCATTAAGTGCCGCTATTCTTACCACTCTTGCTAGTTGTGCAACGGCACCTAAGCCAGAGTGGGAAGCGGATAAAACTTACAAGCTGACCGTTCTTCACACCAACGACCACCATGGCCGTTTCTGGCAGAATAAATATGGTGAATACGGCATGGCAGCGCGTAAAACGTTAATTGACGAACTACGTGCAGATATAGAGAGTGAGGGAGGCAGCGTTCTTCTTCTCTCTGGTGGTGATATTAATACAGGTGTTCCTGAATCAGACCTTCAAGATGCTGAACCCGATTTTAAAGGTATGAGTAAAATTGGCTACGATGCTATGGCACTTGGAAATCACGAGTTTGATAACTCACTGGATGTGCTTTTTAAGCAGATAGAATGGGCCAACTTCCCAATGCTATCTGCCAACATTTATGACAAGAAAACGGGCAAACGCATGTTTCAGGCATATCAGATGTTTGAAAAGCAAGGAATAAAAATTGCCATTATTGGCCTAACAACCGAAGATACTGCCAAAATTGGTAATCCTGAGTTTATCAGTGGTATCGATTTTAGAGATCCTAAAGAAGAAGCAAAGAAGCTGATTGCTGAAATCAAAAAAACCGAACACCCTGACCTAATTTTTGCTGTGACCCATATGGGCCACTATGAAAATGGCAATCGTGGCATTAATGCCCCTGGTGATGTGGCATTAGCACGATATCTCGACGAAGGCGATTTGGACATGATTGTTGGCGGGCATTCTCAAGAGCCTGTTTGTATGGAAGGCCCGAATATTGTCAAGAAGCGCTTTAAACCTGGCGATGAGTGTAAACCCGACTTTCAAAACGGTACCTATATTGTGCAAGCGCATGAATGGGGCAAGTATGTTGGTCGTGCCGATTACGAATTTCGTAATGGAGAGCTGGAGATGGTGAGTTACAACTTGATCCCAGTGAACTTGAAGAAAAAAGTAAAAATTGATGGCAAAAAGCAGCGTGTCTTTATTCAAGATGAAATTGCAGAAAATCAAGAGATGCTCGATTTCCTTCGTCCATATCAAGAAAAAGGTAAAGCACAATTAGACGTTAAAATTGCTGAGTCCAACGGCAAATTGGAAGGCGATCGAGATGTGGTTCGTTTTCAGCAGACTAACCTTGGGCGCTTAATTGCAACTGCTCATATGGAACGAGCGCAAGCTGATTTTGGTATTATGAACTCTGGTGGTGTACGTGACTCCATCGAAGGTGGAGACATCACTTATAAAGATGTGCTTAAAGTTCAGCCGTTTGGTAATATATTGACCTACACGGATATGACGGGCAAAGAAGTACTAGATTACTTGAATGCGGTTGCAACCATGCCTGTAGACTCCGGCGCTTATGCCCAATTTTCGGGCATTTCAATGACAGTATCCAATGATAAAGTCTCGAATGTTTTCATTGGTGGCAAGCAGCTCAAACTAGATAAGACATACCGCTTTACAGTGCCAAGCTACAACGCAGCTGGTGGTGATGGTTACCCTAAAATCAGTGACCACCCTGGCTATGTGAACACTGGCTTTGTTGATGCTGAAATATTGAAAGAATACCTGAAAGAGAACAGCCCAATTGATGTTAACAAGTTCGTGTCGAATGAAGTTGTGTATAAATAATTGGACTACCTAAGATAATTGAGACGCTGGGTTTAGGATTCAGCGTCTTTTATTTTTCATAATGGAACCTCTATGACTCCCGCCATTAACCTTGCTAAGAAGAAGAAAATCCCGCATACCATTCATGAATATAAACATGACCCTCGTGCAGAAAGTTATGGATTAGAGGCTGTTAAAGCTTTGGGGCAAGACCCAAGTGATGTGTTTAAAACGTTATTATTTAGTCTTAATGGTGACTCCAAAAACTTGGCTGTCGCGGTGATTCCTGTCGACCATAAACTTAATCTAAAATTGGCTGCCAAGGCGGCGAAAGCGAAAAAAGTAGAGATGGCAAATCCTGAAGTTGCTCAAAAAATCACAGGGTATGTTGTTGGAGGAATAAGCCCTTTAGGACAAAAAAAGGCCCTGCCTACTTATATTCATCAAAGTGCCCAGAGCAAAGCAACTATCTGTGTTAGTGCTGGCAGGCGTGGAGTAGAAATCGAACTTGCACCACAAGATTTAGCCTTATTAACGAGAGGTCAGTTTGCTGAGCTTTGTTTGAATAGAGATGACTAGTACTGCGCTGATCTTATCTACGCAGAGGAAAGATAATGGGTTAGCCTTTGACTGGAGACCATAAGACTAACCCATGCAAAGCTTGGGTTGCTTAGTTTATTTCATCTTCAATTTGCGCGTTATCAACAATCTGATTTTCGCCCAAAGTTTTTGGTAGGATTAAGTTAAGCAATATAGCCACAATCCCGCATAGACTGACGCCTTGTAAGCTAAACTCGCCAATTCCAAAAGCCATGCCACCAATACCAAAAACAAGAGTGACAGCAACAATCACTAAATTACGAGATTGATGTAAGTCGACCTTATTTTTGATTAAAGTATTTAGGCCTACCGTCGCAATTGAGCCAAACAAGAGAATCATAATCCCGCCCATAACTGGCATAGGAATGGTTTGTAATACGGCGCCAAGTTTTCCGACTAGAGCAAGAATAATGGCAGTGACCGCCGCCCAAGTCATGATGACCGGATTAAATGCTTTGGTAAGTAATACGGCGCCTGTGACTTCAGAGTAGGTTGTGTTTGGCGGAGCACCGACCATGGAAGCCGCCATTGTTGCAATACCATCACCAGCTATCGTGCGATGTAGGCCCGGTTTTTTCAGATAATCTTTACCAGTCACATTAGATATCGCAAGCATATCACCAACATGTTCAACGGCTGGAGCAATAGCAACGGGAATCATGAATAAAATGGCATTAATATTAAATTCAGGCGCTGTGAATTTGGGTAGAGATAACCAAGCAGCCTGTGTTACTGGGCTAAAATCAACGATGCCGTACGCAAGACTTGTGAGATAGCCTGCCAGTATGCCACCTAGAATGGGCATTAACTTAACAAAGCCTTTCGCATACACACTGATAGCAATAGTGGTGACAAGTGATACGCAGGAAATAACCAAAGAGGCGTTCGCATCTATCAGTTGTGTTCCATCCCCTCCTTTTCCAAGCGCCATATTTACAGCCACGGGTGCTAAGCCTAAACCAATGACCATAATGACAGGTCCAACAACAACTGGAGGAAGAAGTTTATGGATAAATCCAACACCTCTGACTTTAATAAAAGCACCTAACACGACATAGACTAGGCCCGCCGCCATGAGTCCGCCCATAGTTGCTGGTATACCCCAAGTTTGAACTCCATACAAAATAGGGGCAATGAAAGCAAAGGAAGATGCGAGGAAAATGGGTACGGCTTGGCGAGTAACAAACTGAAAAAGCAGAGTGCCTAGGCCTGCGCCAAAAAGAGCGACACTTGGATCTAGACCAGTTAATAATGGTACTAATACCAGTGCACCGAATGCAACAAAGAGCATTTGTGCTCCTTGGATGGCATTTTTCATCTTACAATTTCCTCTATTAACTCAGACCAATGTGGCGGCGATATGCTAGCCACAAAACGCGCCGGATCTTATCACCTCAGCAAACGATTGCAATCTGTGTAGGATCAAATAAAAGTCAATATGACGGAGTAAACTTGCCAAGTAGACCAAAGTGTATGTGAAGATAAAAATGCGCTTTAGTTGCTCAGCGAGAGATAGTTGCTTATCATCGTAAGCTGGAAATGATTAAATGATGTTAGGATTGCTATGCGCCGTTTAGCTTCTTTGGTTTTGGTATTTGCATGCTTTCCCGTGCTTGCTCTAACCAACGTAGATTTATATCAGACTGAGATTGTACTCGACTCAGGGGTTGATAATGCTGATGCAAAGGCCCGAGTGAGTGGAATGAAAGAGATTATTGTTCGGGCATCGGGTGATTTAGATGCTACGTCTAATCCTGTTATTCAGAAAGCTTTAAAGCAAAACTCTCAGTACTTATCGCAAATTAGTCATGGTCAACTCGAAGGCCAGCAAACGTTAAGAATGGGATTTAGTGGGCCTCATATTCGCTCTCTTCTGAGTCAAGCTCAGGTGCCAGTGTGGCCAGCCGCTCGGGCTAATGTTTTAGTTTGGTTGGTCGAAGAGGCGCAGTACGATAGAAGCATCACTTGGGAACATTCTGAGTCTATGGTGCTGACGCAAATGAGAGTTGAAGCGGTCAAGCGAGGTTTACCGCTCACTGTACCTGTCGGTGATTTTGATGATATTACTGGCGTTGCTGCTTCGGATCTTTGGGGGGGATTTGCCCGCCCACTTAGCCAAGCGAGTCAGCGCTATCCTGTTGATGCAGTGTTACTGGTGAGATCAGATGGCACTTCACTTCGTTGGACCTTGTATGATCAAAAACCAGCAACTATTGGTGTAACACGTCAAGCTCCCCTATCTGGGTCCAACTCTGGAGAAGAGGGCGCTTCAAAAATGATTAACCAAATTAGCGACTACTATGCCAATAAGAGCTCAGTTGTTGTAGCTAGTGAATCATCGGAAACGGTTAAAGTTCGTTTTACTACCCTAAAAAATGCGGTCGATTTCTTCAACTTAGAAAAGAGCCTCAAGAAATTAAGCTCAGTTGCCTCCTTGGATATCCTAAAAATTCAAAGTGATCAGGTTACTTTTAACGTGCATCTATTAGCGTCTCAAGCTCAGTTTGAACAAGAGCTTGGTCGTATGGACAAGGTTATTCCGCTTAATAGTGCATTGGATTCCATTCCCTCTAATCTTCAAGAGAGCGAAAGTGAGTTTTCAGAGACTGTATTGGATCCTGAGCTGAACTCTTGGGATGAGAATAGTGTTGACCTTATTCCTTCTGAGCAAGTTCTTATGTTTGAATGGAAAGGTACACCTATTGTTGCAGCGACTGAAGAGCCACAAGAAGTGGATCCCACGATAGAGTCTGATGAAACTGTGATTGAATACTAAAAAGGTCTGGCTTTTGCCAGACCTTTTCATTTTCAGCCATAAACCACTTTAAGTCGGAGAGGTATTATTCAAACCTTTGTTTTTCTTCTTTTTCGACTTTTGATAGCCGTTTCAATTTTAGCCCTAGCTCTTGCCCACGAAATCGTGCAAATAAAATATTACTGACAAAAGCAAGGCTTGTTAGTGCGAGTTCTATAGTAGCAAGCCAACGCTCTCCGTCGTCAATATACAAGATGGTGAAGGCATGCAGAAAATACAGCATAAGGAAGAAGTTTGCCCATGCATGGGTATAGGGTTTACCCATTAATATTCCCGGTAAGGGTAAAATTAGTGGGACACTCCATGCTATGGCCAGTGCAATATGGTTGATATGAGGGTGAGGAGATAAGTAAAATTGCCATGCAAAAATCCAAGTAAGTAATCCTAAATTTCCACACAAAGCTAGGATGCGGACGAGCTTGGTGCGTGAGTGCATTTCCTGCATTCTAACTTCCTCTCAGTGTTAGTGCTGTTGCAGCAAGGCGTTTACCTAGGTTCTGCGCAAGCTCAATTTCTTCTTTTGTGAGATTATTGCTGCCATGGCTAACAGTCGTCGCTCCATAGGGAGTTCCGCCAGATTGAGTGGTATGTAGTTTTGGCTCTGAATAAGGTATACCCATAATAAGCATGCCATGGTGAAGAAGCGGCAACATCATGGTTTGCAATGTCGTTTCCTGCCCTCCATGCAAACTAGAAGAAGAGCTAAACACACAAGCAGGCTTATCGATTAAATCGCCTGATATCCATAGGCTAGAAGTTTGGTCCCAAAAGTGTTTCAAAGAGGCGGACATATTGCCGAACCAAACCGGGCTGCCCATCGCTAATCCATCACATGACATGAGCTCGTCTAACGTGATTATTGGATCTTGAGCGTCACCTTCTGACTCAATATCATCGACTGTTCGGATCCAAGCTTCACAATTAGGAGTGGATTCGATACCACGGGCAATTTGCCTTGCTAAGTTACGAGTAGAGCCGTGACGGCTATGATAAAGGACCAGAAGCTGACATGTCATATTATAAAATCTCAAGTACCTGTTCAGGTGGACGACCATGTTTCGCTTGACCACCTTTGACGACAATAGGGCGTTCAATCAGTTTGGGATTGTTAGACATAGCTTCAAACAGCTTTTGATCGGATGCACTGGCAAGACTAAGCTCTTTGTATATGTCTTCTTTGGTGCGCATCATATCACGGACTTCTTTCAAGCCTAGCTGAGAGTACAAAGTCTTCAGTTCCGCCACAGTTGGTGGTGTTTCTAAGTACTTAATAATTTCAGGTTGGATGTTTTTTTCTTCCAACAGCGCGAGTGTTTGGCGGCTTTTAGAGCAACGTGGATTGTGATAAATCACGACTGACATAATGTGAATCTCCGAACAGTGCGTGAGTCAACGAGTTTAAAACTGATTGACTCTTTTAAAATATGATAAATCAAAAGTATATCTAAAACAGAACCTTTCGACATGCTTTGTGGTTTAAGAATTGTTTACTGCAGCGCCATAAATCGGTCTCGCGCGGCGATCAATTGATCTATTCTAGCGTCATATCGAGCTTGCTTTAGGCTGCCTAACTCGGCAATTTGTCCCGCTTGAGTATAGTACTGGATGGCTTTGTTCCAGTTAGCTTTGAGCGCGAGTATTTCTGCCCTTGAAGCGAGATCTTCATCTCTACGACCAAGGTGAATGTTTGCTTCAGAAAGAAGGTGCCATCCATTGATATCATCAGGGGTATCGTGAGTGTAGCGCTGGAGAACACGCACAGCATCTTCGTTTTTGTCTTGTTTCATCAATACATTGGCATAATTGATTGTCAGCACAGAATTGTTTGGTTTTGACTTCAAAGCATTGTTTAACATGACTTCAGCTTTAGGTGCTTGCCCCTTGGCTAGATAAAGGTCTGTCATGGCATCTAAATAGAAGTTATTATCTGGTTGTTGCTTGAGTAATGCTTGCAGAAGCTCTGCCGCTTTATCGAGCTGATTGTTATCCAAATAAACGAGCGCACGGCCATACTGAAAAGAAGGCTTGATATCGCTCGGTGCTTTTTTTTCTGTCCTAGCAAACCAATCTAGGGCAGACTCTGAGTTGATATCTGCATATCTTGCAACAATTCTCGCTCGAGCTAGATTGTAATCAATAGAAGGAACGACTTTTCTCTCAGGGTAGCTACGAGCTCTAGCTCGGCTATCGGTAATCCTATCTTCAGGAAGAGGGTGAGTGAGCAGCATTGGCGGTGGAGTACTAGCGTAGCGGTATTCATCAGCAAGTCGAGAAAAGAATCTTGGCATCGCATTCACATCAAAGCCTGCCTTAGCGAGTGTCTCTATACCGAACCGATCGGCTTCTTTTTCATTACTTCTTGTATAGTTTATTTGACCTTGAATATTGCCCGCCGTCGTTGCCGTTATCGCTGCAATACCAGCTTCTGGTGCTGCTATTGCGAGTAATAGTGAACCCGCTAAGGCTGCTAAAGTTGCAGGAGAGCGTCGTGCTTGGTCTTCCATACTTCTGGCTAGGTGGCGCTGAGTGACGTGCGAAATCTCATGGGCCATGACGGATGCTAGCTCACTTTCTGTCTTTGCATGAAGAAATAAGCCGCTATGTAAAGCGACATAGCCGCCGAAAAAGGCAAACGCATTGATGTTGCGATCGCGAATCATAAAAAACGTGAAGGGAGTTTTGACATCATTAGCATTAGCAACCAGTTGATGACCAAGGCTGTCAATATACTCATTGATAACAGGATCGCTGATGATTGGATGGCTACTGCGCAGCATACGCATATAGGCATCACCATATTGAAGTTCCTGATCTATGGTTAGTGTACTGCTAGCAGTAGTGCCTATATCAGGTAAATCGATATTATTTGCGTAGATAGGGAGTTGCATGCCTAGAGAGGCCGCTACACATAAGCAGACGAGTGAGCGTGTACGTTTAAACATATATTAATGAATATACTCCATAATCGTAGGGCATTTTGCTGAGCCTACTATCTATAATAACAGGGTTGAGTATGGGATATCGAGTTCGACTCTCTTTTTGTGATAAGGTTTCACTTGCTTATGCACACTGTCCACCTTCACACAATGAATTTTAGGGTAATTCTTACGTTGACAGTCAGTATAATGTGAAACTTGCATTGTTGAGGGAATTTGCCCTGACGTTGAAAACAAAACACTATACAATATTCGACTCAATGTTACACATTAGGCTAAATAATGGAACAGAATGTGTTGGACTTACGTGATGAACGTTGTCCAATGGCTTTATTGCTAGTGAAACGTCGAGTCAAAGATATGGCCATGGGCCAAGAGGCGATCATATACGTGGCAGACCAGCAGTCTTTCTTTGATATAAAACGCTTTTTGCTCAAGCAATCTTTTCGTGTGTTCTGTGATGAGTCTGATGGTTATTATCGCGTAAAGCTAATTAAAGGAACCCTACCGAATGTTTGAAATGGTGAGTCGCTGGTATAAACGACGCTTTTCCGATCCGCATGCCGTAAGCTTGGTCGCGATCCTATTGGTTGGCTTTGTCACGATTTATTTTTTTGGTGATTTAATTGCGCCGCTTTTGGTTGCGATTGTTTTGGCCTATTTATTAGAGTGGCCAGTGACACAGCTTTCTCGCTTTCACATTCCAAGAAACCTCGCTGTCATATTGGTGATTGTGGGTTTTACCAGCCTAATGCTCCTTGCTGTATTTGGGCTTGTTCCGACGATTTGGAAACAGGTCGGAAATTTGATTAACGATATCCCAACCATGTATCAGGGAGTGCAGAAAGCGATTGCAGAGTTGCCACAGCGATACCCGGAATTAGACAATTTTCAGATTGTCGAATCGGTCGTAACTAACGCGAAAAATCAAATTATTGTAATGGGAGAGACAGTGGTAAAAGGGTCTCTTGCATCCTTGGTAAGTATTGCTACTTTGGCTGTCTATCTGATTTTGGTCCCTTTACTGGTCTTTTTTCTGCTTAAAGACAAGCAGGAGATGATTTCTCTTGCAAGTGGGGTTCTGCCGAGAAATCGTAAGCTCGCGACTAAAGTATGGCATGAAATGAATGAGCAAATCTCAAACTATATTCGTGGAAAAGTCATGGAGATCTTTATTGTCGGTAGCGTGAGTTACGTGACGTTTGCTCTGTTGGATCTGCGCTACTCCGTATTGCTTGCTGTGGCTGTTGGTCTCTCGGTACTGATTCCGTATATAGGAGCGGCTGCTGTGACGGTTCCAGTGGCAATTGTGGGTTTGTTTCAATGGGGCTTTACTCCAGAGTTTTACTGGTTACTTTTGGCATATGGCATCATACAGGCGCTTGATGGTAATGTGTTGGTCCCCATTCTCTTTTCAGAGGCCGTAAATTTACATCCGGTGGCGATCATTGTTGCTGTATTAGTCTTTGGTGGTTTATGGGGGTTCTGGGGGGTGTTTTTTGCCATTCCTTTGGCCACTCTCGTCAAAGCAGTATGGAATGCACTGCCCAGTCACGATGAAGAAGATGCTTATAGCCACCCAGGTTAATGATAGTTTTCATATGTTTACAAGAAAAAGCTCGAATGCATATGCATTTGAGCTTTTTTATTGCGTAGAAGGTATATACTTTCTAAAAGAGTGTTTTACAAAACATTAGTTTTGTAGGAAATTTCTTAAGTCTGCGTTGGTTAGGACGATAATAACAAATGACAAGATAACAACTACAAACGAATTACTCTTTGAGGGACACTATGAGATTCAGTCAAAAGATCGTTGCGGCATCTTCATTGCTGTTGTTGATCACCGTTGTGTTACTGTCTATGCAGCAGCTTAGCACCGTAAAAAAAGAAGTAGAAGACTTGGTGGATACGAGTCTTACGGAGATGGTGAAAGGGGTAAAAAACACTGTCGTATCTGAAATGGCGAGTAAGAAGTCTCTCGCAATGTCGACAACCGAAGTACTTGAACTAGACCCGCAAAACAAAACGCGTGTTAAGGATGTACTTGAAAAGCCCAACCTTAAGGGGACTTTTTTAGCGGTTGGTTATGCCTATGAAGCTGATGGTTTTGTAGTTGAAAATGACGATGGTTGGGAAGCAGGTCCTGACTATGATCCAAGAGTTCGCCCTTGGTATAAGGCGGCGAAAGCACAGGGTAAGTTAGTCGTTACAGCACCTTATGTCGATGTCTCCTCAAAAAAGGTCATTATATCAATCGGTACTCCAGTGAAAGATAGTGGCCAGTTTACCGCTGCTATGTTCTATGACTTGGAATTAACTGGTTTGGCTGACTTGGTCAATAGCGCCAACCTTCTAGATGCGGGTTACCTATTTATTGTGTCATCTGATGGAACCACGATAGCCCACCCTGAAGCGGAGAACAACGGCCAAAAGTTTTCGACTTATCTTCCCGATATTACTCTTAAAGAAGGTGAGCAAAGGTTTGAAAAGGATGGACATTCTTATTTGGTTCACTTTACATCAGTACCGAGTGAAAATTGGTACATAGGTGCGATAGTCGATGAGGATATCGCCTTTGCTGCCGTTGCTGATATGCGTAATAGTTCTGTCATATATACCATTATTAGTGTTGTTCTCAGTGTACTTGTGCTCAGTTTCTTAATTAAAGTACTGATGCGCCCACTTGGTACCCTTAACGAAGCCATTAAAGATGTTGCTTCAGGTCAAGGCGACCTAACAAAGCGTTTAGATACCAATACTGATAAAGAGTTTGCTGAACTTGCTGAAGGCTTTAACACCTTTACAGAGACACTACAAAAACAGATCCAGCAATCTAAGGCAATCGGCGCTGAAATCTTACGTGGCACAGAAATGACAGTTCAGGGCTCAGAAGAGTCTGCTGAAGCAATGCGCAGTCAGCTTCATGAGCTAGAGCAGTTAGCAACAGCGATGAACGAGATGGCCGTTACAGCGACAGAAGTTGCAAACAACGCTCAAGGCGCGGCGGGAGCCGCGAAAGAAGCGGACGAGGCGACGCAAATGGGTTCTTCTGTGGTGAGTGATACCACAGCATCAATAGATGCGCTATCGGCTAGAATCGATCAAGCCGTGGAAGAGGTGCAAGGGCTTGAATCGGCAACGGCAAACATCGAAACCATTTTGAAAGTGATTAACGATATTGCCGATCAAACCAACTTACTTGCATTGAATGCTGCAATTGAAGCTGCAAGGGCTGGTGAATCTGGTCGAGGCTTTGCGGTAGTTGCCGATGAAGTGAGAACCTTGGCTCAGAGAACTCAGGAATCAACAACTGAAATTCGCAGTATGATTGAGCAGCTTCAATCTGGTGCGAGTTCAGTATCCGCTGCGATGCGTGAGAGTAAAACGACGGCAGTCGATGCGGTGGAAAAAGCGCAGGCTGCTGATGAGTCTTTACAGCGCATTCGTGAGTCAATTCAGAGTATCACGGACATGAATATGCAGATTGCTTCAGCGGCAGAGGAGCAAAGCTTAGTGGCAGAGGAAATCAATGCGAACACAGTGAAGATTAAAGACCTGTCCACTCAAGTTGCCGATGCTGCAGAAGACGCAAATGTTGCTATGCAAGTTCAAACCGAAAATGTGCGTGAGCAAGATTCTATCTTAAATAAATTTATTGTTTAGTGGCCTATCAATTAAAGCGCCAGCGTCATCGCTGGCGTTTTTGTTTTCACTACCTTCCGTCACTCACTTTGTTGACAGTCGCGTTTAGCGACTCACGGCTTCTGGTTCTTCAAGCTGATTGCGCTTGAGTTGACTTTGATAGAAGCTTGCATACGGAGGTCGGGTAATGTATTGACCATCGCCTGGTGCTGATTTCAGCTCTCCTTTATCCCAAGCAACCTTACCATTGCAGATGGTTGTGACGGGTTTACCTTGAACCTGCATACCTTCAAAGATATTGAAGTCGATCTTAGACATCTGTTCGCTAACCGTGAAGGTTTTCTCTTGCTTGGTATCCCATATAACGATATCGGCATCTGAACCAACAGCGATCACACCTTTACGAGGGTATAAATTGAAGATTTTTGCAGCATTAGTCGATGTCATTGCAACGAACTCATTAGGTGTGATTTTGCCTTGATTAACGCCTTTATCCCACATCACCATCATGCGCTCTTCCACTCCTGATGTGCCATTTGGGATCATGGTGAAATTGTCTTTGCCCATGGCTTTTTGCGAGGTGCAGAAAGCGCAATGATCAGTGGCTGTGGTCTGAATAGCATCACTTTGTAATCCTTTCCACAAAGCATCTTGATGCTTTTTAGGTCGGAAAGGGGGGCTCATTACGTGCGCGGCAGAATAGTTCCAATCGGAATTCTGATAAACGCTATCATCAATGACTAAGTGGCCAGCAAGGCACTCACCAAATACGATTTGTCCATTGTCTTTGGCGTATTTTATCGCATCGACGGCTTCTTCCGTTGAAACATGCACTAGGTAAATAGGTGCTCCTAAAGTACCTGCGATATTGATGGCACGGTTAGCGGCTTCACCTTCAACTGCTGGTGGGCGAGATAGAGGGTGTCCTTCTGGCCCCGTGATCCCTTTTTCTAACAGCTTTTGTTGCAGATGATGAACCAGCTCACCATTTTCTGCGTGTACAGTCGGTATTGCTCCTAATTCAAGGCAGGTACTAAAGCTTGATACCAAAATATCGTCGGTAGCCATGATGGCATTTTTGTAGGCCATAAAGTGCTTAAAGCTGTTCACACCATGGTCTGCAACCAAGGTTTTCATTTCATTTTTTACCGACTCATCCCACCATGTAATCGCAACGTGAAAGCTGTAGTTACATTGAGATAGCGACGCCCAATCTTGCCATTGGTGATAGGCTTCGATTAATGACTGTTTAGGAGAGGGAATAACAAAGTCAATAATGGTTGTTGTACCACCAGCAAGGGCTGCTGCTGTTCCAGAGGAAAAGTCGTCGGAAGCCACAGTGCCCATAAAAGGCAATTGCATGTGAGTGTGTGGGTCGATTCCGCCAGGCATGACCAGTTTGCCATGGGCATCAACTGTTTCAGTGTCTTTAGGAATATCAAGATTTTGACCGATCTGACTTATTTTACCATCTACGCACAGTATATCGGCTGAGTAGGTTTGTTCATGGGTGACGATATTGCCCCCTCTGATTAAAAGATTCATCATAACTCCTTGTTTAATATGACCACTAGCGCTAGGCACTAGTGGCCGTTCTTGTTCAGGCTTTTTCCGGTTGAGCATTGATTGCTGTATGTGTACTGGCCGAGGCGATTAGGTAGTACAACATTGCCCCAGAAAAGGCGCCAGTAAACCATCCGTAGTTGTAAAACCAAATTAAGACATCAAAAGTGAGAGCAATAATGGTTAGGGTTACTGGGATGAAGAAGGCAATGAAGCCTGCATAGTTAATCGATGGGCTTCGTTCTTGGTCAGAGTAGAGTGCGGGAATATCTAAGTGTTGTTTCTTGATCAGAAAATAGTCGACAATCATGATCCCTGCTATTGGCCCTAGAAGGCTAGAATATCCAAGTAGCCAATTAGAATACATAGCTTCGACGCTGACATCAGATTCTATCCAGTTGAGTTTTTTTAGAAGCTCCCAACTCATCAGTCCCAAACCAACCAGTCCTGTGAGCATGACTCCGCGAGTATGGTTGATTTGTTTGGGAGCGATATTTTGAAAGTCATTGGTCGGCGATACCACATTGGCTGCCGTATTGGTCGATAGCGTCGCAATGATAATCAAAACCATGGAAATAACCACCCAAAATGGGCTTTCAATTTTACTGATCAGAGTGATGGGATCAGATATGGTTTCGCCGAACAGTGTGTATGAGGCAGAGGTAAGCACAACACCTAATGCAGCAAAAAAGAACATGGTCAGAGGCAGGCCAATGATTTGCCCGACAATTTGATCCTTTTGCGATTTTGCGTAGCGACTAAAGTCTGGAATATTGAGCGATAGTGTTGCCCAAAAGCCGACCATAGCTGTGAGTCCTGCAAAGAAGTAACTGGCTAGTCCCGCCTCTTCAGGGCGATTGGCTGGGGCCATAATGATTTCTGTATAAGAGACTTTATCACTTGCCCAAAATATCAGACCAAATCCTACAGCCAGTAGCAGAGGTGCTGAGAGGGTTTCGAGCCATTTTATAGACTCAGAACCTTTGAGCACTATACCGATATTGAGCACCCAAAAGATAAAGAACCCAAGTACTTCTCCGACACCTGCAAGGTTGGCCCAGCTTGTCGAAAGCTCTGACAAAAGTAGGTGAATGGCTAATCCACCGAACATGGTTTGGATACCAAACCAGCCACAAGCGACTAAGCCTCGGATTAGACATGGAACATTAGAGCCGAGAGTACCAAATGACGAACGCAGAAGAATAGGAAAAGGTATGCCGTATTTGGTACCAGCAAAGGCATTGAGAGTGAGGGGAATTAATACAATGATATTAGCAAGTAAAATGGTAAACAAGGCCTCAAGTACTGACAGGCCAAAGTAGGCCGTGAGTATGCTTCCCAGTGTATAAGTTGGCACACAGATGGCCATACCAACCCACAATGCGGCAATGTTTACTTTACTCCAAGTACGCTCCGAGACTTTGGTGGGGGCGAGGTCTTGATTAAAGTATTTACTATCGATTAAATCTTTGGCGACCTCTAGCTCGTAGAAGTCGCCAATTTTTTTCATGCTTGATTGCTTCATTAACTTCTCATCCAGTTGAGAATTGATTTCGAGCAGAGGCTTACTCTGCGGTGTCGTATTCAACTGAGCCAACAGATTCTTTTGCAATCCGTTCGCTCGCTTCGAGCATGGTATGGAGAAGAACGTTAGCTCCTGCCTCACACTCCTGAGGAGACGTATTTTCAATTTCGTTGTGACTAATGCCATTTTCACAAGGGGTAAAGATCATGCCAGTAGGAACTAGGTCAGCCATATAGCAAGCATCGTGTCCTGCGCCTGCGTAGATATCCATATTCGAATAGCCAAGCTTTTCTGCAGCAGATTTAACATCGTCAGAGGCATTAAATTCAACAGGGGCAAAATACCAGAAGGGATCAATATCGATTTGTATCTCGCGCTCTTTTGCTACCGATTCGCAGTACTTGGTAAACACGCTGTCCATCTCAGCCAGTGTATCGGCGTTGGGGTTGCGTAAGTCGACACTAAAGGTAATTTCACCTGGGATCACATTGCGAGAATTTGGGAAAACTTGCATAAAGCCGACTGTACCAAGTCCATTTTCGTAGCGGTGAGCTATTTGCTCTACCTCTGTAATAATTTTGGCACTTGCTACCATGGCGTCGTTACGCAAATACATAGGTGTGGTGCCTGAATGAGACTCACGACCTTTAATTGTCACGTTATACCAGCGAATACCTTGCCCCAGTCGTACAATACCTATGGTTTTTCCTTGATCTTCCAAGATTGGACCTTGCTCTATATGGGTTTCAAAAAAGGCGCCAATATTGCGGCTTCCGGGCTCATCCTTACCTAAATAGCCGATTTTCTCTAGTTCGTCTTTTAATCGAATGCCATCGACATCTGTTTTGTTTAACTCTGTTTCTAAATTGAACCGACCAACATAAACCCCAGAGCCTTGCATGGCTGGCTGAAATCGAGAGCCTTCTTCGTTGGTCCACACCGTAAACTCCATTGGTGTTTCGGTCACAATATTGTTGTCATGCAAGGTGCGCAGTACTTCAACTCCTGCCAACACGCCAAACACGCCGTCAAATTTACCGCCAGTTGGTTGAGTATCTAAGTGACTGCCCGTTGCAACGGCTGGCAGTGAATTGTTTTTGCCTTCACGGCGGGCGAAAATATTACCCATTTTGTCGACACTGACAGTGCAGCCGCAGGCTTTACACCAGTCGACAAACAAATCTCTGGCTTTCCCATCTAATTCGGTTGCGGCTAAGCGAGCACATCCCCCTTTCTCCGTTAATCCAAATTGAGCCATCTCCATAAGGCTTTGCCATAGTCGATCGCCGTTGACGCGTAAGTCTTGCATACAAACTCCTTTTTACTTGTTTTTAGGCCATGCTCAGGCCGTTAACTCTTGGCCGTCATTCATTGGAATAACAGAGCTTGAGTGTTCAAATAGACAATAAATGGATACTTTAAATCTGACATTGGCCTGCGGATTGTTCAGCCGCAGGCCAATGTTAGGCTTGATAATTTGGTATTGTTACAGGTTACAAACTTGGGAAGGAAAACAAGGTTCCATCTTTTGCTTCGCCTGATGGCCACCTTTGACTGATGGCTTTACGTCTAGTGTAAAAGCGAACCGAATCAGGACCATAAGCATGCAAGTCACCAAACAAGGAGCGCTTCCAGCCGCCAAAACTATGGTAAGAAACGGGGACTGGCAGAGGGACATTGATCCCGACCATACCAACCATAACTTGATCTGAGAAATAACGGCTTGCTTCCCCATCTCGGGTAAATATGCAAGTGCCGTTGCCATAATCGTGTTGGTTAATAAGTGAGACTGCTTCTTCTAAAGAGCTGACTCTTACCACCACAAGCACAGGACCAAATACCTCTTGTTGATAGATGTCCATGTCGGGGGTTACTTTGTCAAACAGTGTACCGCCAAAGAAGAAACCTGACTCATAGCCTGGAACAACAAGGTTTCTGCCGTCAACAATAAGCTCGGCTCCCTGCTCAACGGCTTGAGTCACATAGTTGGTGACCTTGTCCTTTTGCGCTGAAGTGATAAGTGGTCCCATCTCGTTGCTGTCATCACTGCCAGGACCAACTTTAAGCGCTTCTACTTGATTCTTGAGTTTGTCTACGAGAGCATCGGCAACCATATCACCAACAGCAACTGCTACTGAGATAGCCATACAGCGCTGACCGCAAGAGCCGTAGGCCGCTCCCATTAAAGCGCTGGTTACATTGTCAAGATCAGCATCTGGCATAATGACCGCATGGTTTTTTGCCCCGCCCAGAGCTTGGCAGCGTTTCCCTTTCTCTGATGCGCGTTGATAAATGGTTTCTGCAATTGGGGTTGAGCCGACAAAGCTAATAGCTTGAATTGTGTCATCATCAATCAGTTGATTGACCGCATCAGCACCGCCGTTAACCACGTTAAGTACCCCTTTGGGTAGACCTGCTTGTTCAGCGAGCTGAGCAATGTATAGCACACAGGAAGGGTCGCGCTCAGATGGCTTGAGCACAAAAGTATTGCCGCACATTACTGCACTTGGCCACATCCAAAGTGGGACCATGGCTGGAAAGTTAAAGGGGGTAATACCGGCCACAACACCTAAAGGTTGTAGCTCGCTCCAGGCATCAATATCGCGTCCAACATTGCGGCTATGCTCCCCTTTGAGTAGCTCTGGGATCCCACAAGCAAACTCG
Organism: Vibrio sp. Of14-4; assembly: GCF_022347625.1. NCBI lineage: Bacteria > Pseudomonadati > Pseudomonadota > Gammaproteobacteria > Vibrionales > Vibrionaceae > Vibrio > Vibrio sp. Of14-4. The sequence goes on from NZ_JAKRGI010000019.1 coordinate 28,129, forward strand.
ACATTTTCTATACCACGAGCCAACTCGCCTTTTGCGTCGCTAAGTACCTTGCCATGTTCTCGTGAGACTAATTCACAAATGGTATCTTGATTTTCTTCTAGTAGTTGTTTAAAGCGATACATAACTTGCGCTCGAACCGCTGGTGGAGTATTTCGCCAAGCAGGATAAGCTTGCTTAGCCGCGCTAATTGCCATAGCGACGGTTTGTTCTGATGCTATACATACTTGCGCACATGGCTCGCCTGTTGCTGGGTTATATACAGCTTGCGCTTGTGTTTCTTCTGAGTGGATCTCGCCGTTAATCAGATGACCAATATTTTCTAACATGTTTACTTCCTTATTGGGTTTAAGCTGTTTGCTCTATGGCATCGCCCATTGCATTGATTAGGCGGTCTATTTCATGTTCTTGAGTGATAAAGGGCAGGCCGAGTTGAATGGTGTCTCCTCCATAGCGCACATAGAAACCCTGCTGCCATAAAGTGGTGGCGATTTCGACGGGGCGAATGGTTGGGTCTCCATCACGTGGTGCTATGGTAAGGCCTGCTGCAAATCCAAAATTACGAATGTCTAAGATGTGTTTGGTGCCTTTAAGACTGTGGATAGACTTTTCAAACACAGGAGAAAGCTCAGCAACTTGCGGTATAAGCTGTTCTTTTTCCAATATATCTAAGGTAGCCAGTGCACAAGCGCAGGCGACAGGATGCCCAGAGTATGTGTAACCGTGAGGTAATTCGATATTATGCTCAGCTCCTCCAGCATGCATGAAAGTGTCATAAATGCCTTGTTTAGCCAACACGGCTCCGAGAGGAATGGCGCCATTGGTGATTTGTTTAGCAATACAAATCATGTCAGGAGTGACGCCAAAAGTTTGCGCGCCGAAGTAGTCGCCAGTTCGGCCAAAGCCTGTGATCACCTCATCGAAGATAAGCAGAATGTCATGTTGATCACAAATAGCTCGCAAGCGCTGTAAGTATCCTTCGGGGGGCACGATAACGCCAGCCGAGCCAGAAAAAGGTTCGATAATGACCGCAGCAATGTTGGAGGCATCATGCAATGTGATAAGTTCAAGTAACTCGTCAGCCATCTCTGAACCTGTGGGCGCCATACCTCTGGTAAACGCCATGTTAGGCTGTAGCGTGTGAGCGAGGTGGTCTGCTTCCATTGCTTGACCCCACATCTTGCGATTGCCGTTGATGCCACCCCAGCTTATGCCTCCCCAACTCGCACCATGGTAGCCCTTGATACGGCCGATAATGCGAGTTTTAGTGGGCTTTCCTCTCTGGCGCCAGTAAGCGCGAGCAATTTTGGTTGCGGTATCCGAGGCCTCAGAGCCTGAGTTAACAAAAAAGACTTTATTGATATCTTCTGGTGCTAAAGCTGCTAAACGTTCGGCTAGTTCAAAGGCTTTGGGGTGGCCATATTGGAAAGCGGGTGCATAGTCGAGTTCGAGGAGTTGCTTCTCTACTGCATTGGCGATTTCTGTTCGATTGTGACCAGCGCCACATGTCCATAAACCGGAAAGACCATCAAATATCTTTCGCCCTTTATCGTCTATGTAGTAAGCGCCCTGAGCGCCAGTGATGATACGGGGATCGGCTTTGAATTTTCTATTTGCGGTGTACGGCATCCAATAGGCCTGCATTCCGTATTCACTCTGTTGAGTGTCCATATACTGTGACTCTCCCTTATTAATTTTCCATTTTCTTTGTAAAAAACATGGACTTGGCTTTTACTTTATGCACGAGATTTGGTTTGATAAATCACAAATAATCGAACTAAAGATGCGGGTTTATGAAACAATGAAGGCGTTATTGGGACAGTTATCCGATATGGATATTCGCTTGCTGCGAGTGTTTATGGCAGTGGTTGACAGCGGTGGCTTAAGCGCGGCAGAGATGGAGCTTAACATTGGACGCTCTACTATTAGCCGCCATCTTAAAGACTTAGAACAACGTTTGGGGTTAGTACTTTGTCTGCGAGGACGTTCGGGGTTCTCTCTCACCAGTGAAGGGCTTCACATTTATGAATCAGCGCAGCGTTTGGTGCTTTCTATGGATGAGTTTCGCCATGAGGTAAACGGTTTACATCACAGCTTAAAAGGGCACCTTATTATTGCCATGTTTGATACTACGGTGACCAATTCCATGTGTCAGGTGGACAAAGCGATTGCAGACTATGCTTCGAGAGCGCCAGATGTCGCAATCGATATCCATGTCTTGCCTGTTAATGAAATTGAGAAAGGGGTGTTGGAAGGCAAATATCATATTGGAATTATCCCACCTCATCGCCGCTCGGCCAGTCTTGAGTACTTGCCTTTATTTGGTGAGCAGATGTATATGTACTGCGGAAAAGGCCATCCATTGTTTGATGTTCAACGATTAGTCAGTGATGACGAAGTTATGGCGCAGAAATATGCAGGATTAAGTTTTAGTAGCCCAAATATGGAGATTGGGCGAGCTCTTAACTTAGATAAGAGTGCAACGGCAACCAATCAAGAAGGGATCGCGACACTGATTCGATCTGGACAATATATTGGATTTTTACCCGAACATTTTGCCGCCATTATGGTAGTGCAAGATAAAATCATTAGAGTAAATAATCCAAATTTCTCGTATTATTGCCAATTTACTGCGATTCATCGAAAATCACCCAAACCGACTCGAATAGTACAAGAGTTTCTCGATTCGCTAATGCGCTCAAAAACCTTGGTTGATGAGGAGCAGCAACAATACACCTAAGGTGAGTGATTATGGCTATTATCTCTTCTCCGTTGTTGGCACCAAAAAGACAAGACTCCAAATCTTCGTCTACCCGTTTGGCACTGGAAGCCAAGATACAAAAAGCAGCAGAAAGCGTGTTTGCTGAGTTTGGTTACAAGGGTGCAACCATGGAACGAATTGCTCAGCAAAGCGGTATTTCTAAGCAGAATTTGCTGTATTATTTTTCATCCAAAGAGGTTTTGTATAGAAAAGTCTTACAGAATATTGTCGATCTTTGGTTAGAAAGGATGGTATTTGCCGAGCAGAAAAATGCCACACCAGAGCAGCTGATAGAGGCATACATTCGAGGTAAGTTACAACTTTCACACGACAACCCAGATGCCTCCAAAGTCTTTGCTCAGGAAATCATAGCTGGCGCTCCTATGCTGCGTGATTACCTGAGAACCCATCTAAAGCCACTTTTTGATAGTAATATCCATTTGGTACAAAGCTGGATGGATCATGGTCAGATGAAGAATATTGAACCCGAGCACCTGTTCATTTCAATATGGGCGATGACGCAAACTTATGCTGATTTTGCTACCCAAATAGAGTTAGTGCTTGATAAGAAAAAACTCGAACAGCCTGATTTTGATCGGGCAGCTAAATTTCTCACCCATATGGTTTTACATGGTGTTTTAGCGCATAAATAAAGCCCTTTAGTATTAAGGGGCTAATGCCCCTTTCTGAGCAGTCGCTTATCCAAGAAAACCATGCCTTATTAACCTTTTTAACAAAATAGTATAAATTTAAATATCACTAAGCTGTTGTAAATAAAAGACTTTTGTCAACAGTACCTTTATTTAGACTGCGCTTACATAACAAGAATTCTTCCATCTATTTTTTTTGCCATTTGGTAAAAAGAGTGTTAGTTCTACCTGCGAATAAGAAATGTGCAGTTTTTTAGGGTCTTATCCAAGCATCATTCTAGGGCTAGGTGAGAGGACTCATCTATGGAGAAAAATATGCTGAGCAAGGATAAAGCGCTGCAGTTAGGTAATGCCACAAGTGAGCAGCTAGGTAGCCTCTGTCAACAAGCGAGCGATCTGCGTGACAGACACTGGGGGAAAAAGGTGTCCTACTCGCGTAAGGTATTTATTCCATTAACCAATATGTGCCGTGATACTTGCCGCTATTGCACTTTTGTTAAAACACCCGAATCTGGTCAAGCTGAGTTGATGACGCCCGAGCAGGTTCTCACTACGGCGCTTCAAGGCCAGAGAATGGGATGCAAGGAAGCGTTATTTAGTTTAGGTGAGCAGCCTGAAAAGCGGCATAAATTGGCTAGACATCTTCTTGCTGAGCAAGGGCATAAGACGACAGTTGGTTATCTTAAAGCAATGTCTGAACTTGTGTTGCAGAAAAGTTTGCTTGTCCCTCACATCAATGCTGGGGCACTTTCTTATCAGGAGTTAGAAACACTCAAACCTGTCGCTGGCTCCATGGGAATGATGTTAGAGAGTTTAAGCCCAGCCTTAACTAAAAAAGGCGGGGCGCACTATGGCTGTCCAGATAAAACGCCTCAACGTCGTATTGATACCTTAGAGGCGGCTGGCGAACTTGCTATTCCTTTTACCACGGGGTTGCTGATTGGGATTGGTGAATCATGGCAAGACAGAATCGAAAGCTTGTGTGAGATTGAGCGTTTGCATGCCAAGTATGGTCATATCCAAGAGGTTATTATTCAGAATTTTCGTGCCAAAGCCGGAACGGCAATGGCGGATGCGCCAGAACCTTCGAAAGTTGATATGCTGCGCACTTTGGCTGCGGCTCGTTTGATCCTATCTCCCTCAATCAGTTTGCAGGCACCGCCTAACCTAGAGCAGGACTACCAAGACTATTTGCGCGCAGGTATTAATGACTGGGGCGGAATTTCGCCACTGACCAAAGACTTTATCAATCCCGAGCGCGCTTGGCCGCAGATAGAGCGTTTGGCACAGCACTGCCAATCGGCAGGTTATGAATTAATAGAGCGTTTAACCGTTTACCCAGAACATCAGCCACCTATCGAAACAATGACTGATAGTTTGGTCCACTCAAGAATCCGTTCACAGGCGTCAGTTGATGGCTTTGCCATGATACAAAGCCATACCCATTAAGTTGTATAGTCAAGGAGAAGATGATGTTGTCACGGAGCGACCAGCCTACAGCTACTCATATACCATTTAGCCAGCTGAATCCCGAGATTAGAGATACTCTTAGACGAGCATTGGATGGCAAGGAAATATCACCAAAACAAGCAATAAGCCTCTTCAATGCAGAGGGGCGTGATCAACAGGCATTGCTTGATGTGGCCGATCAGGTTCGTCAAAATTTGTGTGGTGATAGAGGCAGTTTTATCATCACCCGAAACATCAATTTTACCAATGTGTGTTACATGGGATGCAAGTTTTGCAACTTTGCCAAGCCAATAAAACACAAAGAAGCGGAGCTTCTTTCTTTAGATGAGATAGCAGAGCGCGCGCAGCAGGCTTGGGATCGCGGTGCGACTGAGGTGTGTATTCAAGGCGGGTTGCATCCACAGATAGGTGCTGATTTTTATCGCAATATTGTTTTGGCTATCAAATCACGCCTACCCAAGATGCATATCCATGCCTTTTCCCCGTTTGAGATTTGGTATGGCGCGCGTCGTGCCAAAATGGGCTACAAAGAGTTTTTGCACGATCTCAAATTATGCGGTCTGGATACCATGCCAGGTACAGCGGCTGAGATTTTGGATGTCGAGATTCGCCAGCAATTAACTAAAGACAAGCTCAGTACTCAAGACTGGGTCGCCATTATTAAAGCGGCGCATGAAGTAGGTATTAAGACCACATCAACCATAATGTATGGTCATATCGACCAGCCTTACCATTGGGCAAATCACCTTGAATTACTGCGTAATACCCAAAAAGAAACGGGTGGTTTTACCGAGTTTGTCCCCCTTGGATTTGTGCACTATAAAACCAAGCTCTACAACGAGAACCCAGGAAAAGTAAGGCCCGGCCCGACACGCAGTGAGCACTTTAAAATGCATGCTGTAGCGCGACTTATGCTGCAAGGTCATATCAATAATATTCAGGCTTCTTGGGTCAAGATGGGTTCTGATGTCGCAATACAAATGTTGCGCTCTGGAGCCAATGATCTTGGCGGTACCCTGATGAATGAGAGCATATCTCGAGCAGCAGGCGGTGAACATGGCCAAGAAATTCAACCACAAGATATGGTGAGCTTTATCCATCAAGCGGGGTTAGATGCTTTTCAGCGCTCTACCTCCTATCAGGTGTTAGAGGAATACCCGTTGCAAGCGCAGTGCAAGAAAAAAAGTCAGTTGGTTTTGCCCTCTCAAGAGATTGCCCGTTTTGAGGCCGTATTATGACAAGTCTTAATATCACGCTACTTGCGGGCGGTGTTGGCGGGGCGAAAGCGGCGGAAGGTTTGGCTAAAAGTACTTATGCCGATGGCCTAAAGATTATTGGTAATATCGGCGATGACCAAGCTTTTCATGGTTTGTGGGTCTCACCGGATATCGACACCCTTATCTACACTTTGGCCGAGCGGATAGAACGCAATCAAGGTTGGGGACTCGCGGGCGATCAGCAAAATGTTTTAAATGGTCTCAAACAACTCGGTGTCGATACATGGATGCAATTAGGAGACATGGATTTTGCGACACATATCTTTCGTACAGAGCAGCGCCACCAAGGTATTCGCGCACAAAAAATCACCGAGCAAATTGCCGCTGCAAATGGCGTAAATGTGCCGATATTACTGCCTACTGATGATGTAGTACAAACCAAGCTGAAATCAAATGGGCAATGGCTGAGCTTTCAAGACTATTTTGTTCGTCTTCGATGCCAAGCTGCCGTGGAAGAGATTTGTTATTTCGATTGCGAGAAGGCGTCAGCAACACCCGAATCTCTTGAGGCGCTACGCGGTGCCGATTTGGTATTGATTGCCCCGAGTAATCCGCTTCTTAGTATTGGGGCTATCTTGTCGGTTGGCGATATTGGTCGTCAATTACAAGCACTTTCAAAGCCTATTGTTGCCATCTCTCCGCTCATTGGCAACCAAGCGATTAAAGGACCAGCAGTCGAGCTAATGCAATCACTCGGTTACCGCCCAAATGTTGTCGGAGTAGCGACTTATTATCGTGAGCTGGTCGATGTATTAGTTATTGACTCAACCGACGCACATCACGCGCCGGAAATTGAAGCAATGGGGATTCAGGTCATCATCCAGAACATCTGGATGCGTGATGAAGCCGAGAAGGTTGATGTTATGACCAGTATTGTTGATGAAGTACTGAAGTGGCAGTTGGAAAGGGCAAGTTGATGTTAGATAAGCTCAATATTGTGATTCCAATGAAGGCGCCGAGCCGAGCTAAGCAGCGACTTATGGGCGTACTTAATATCTCCCAGCGCGAGGCTCTTGCTCTAAGCCTTTATCGTCAAACACTGCGGTTTTTTGCCCAGCGCTACCCACAGGTCAACTGCCTTGTGGTGACAAACTCCCTTAAGATTGCCGATATTGCATCAAGTTTTGGTGCCTCTCCCCTAATCGAAAGACAAGCAAAAGGCTTAAATGCAGCTATTGAATTAGCAACTCATTGGAGCCTTAAATTGGGGTATCAATTTCAAATGGTTGTGCCTGCTGATATCGCCAAGCTTAATTGCTGTGAGATAGATGCTTTGTTTCAAGCTGTGCAAGCGGGCAATCAGGTAGTGATAGCAAGAGCTAAGGACTTAGGGACCAATGCGCTTATCACCACACCACCCAATGCAATTGAGTTTCAATATGGTAGTCAGTCTGCGCTTGCTCATGTTCAACAAGCGCACATCAATGGGCTCAAGGTTGAGGTATTAGACCTTCGGGATTTGAGCCAAGATATCGATTTACCAAAGGATTTGATCAAAGCCTTTCCCGATTATCCAAATAAGGAATATTGCTATGAATAACTGCGCAATGACAAAACCTAGGGTTGTGCCAGAGGTCAATTCTATGCAGATGTTTCGTGTGTCGGGTCTACCAGATTTTAAGCCTGATATGGATTTAGCTCAGCATGTGATTCAGGCATTAACTGCAGAAGGCCAATCACTGCAACATGGCGATATCTTAGTCGTGGCGCATAAAGTGGTGTCGAAAACAGAAGGTGCTGTGGTGGATATTGAGACGGTATCTGCGAGCGCTCAAGCGATTGAACTTGCTCGGCAAGTCAACAAAGACCCGCGTAAAGTTCAAGTCATACTCGACCAATCAACTCGTATTGTGCGCAGTATTAAACGTGCAGAGCAAAATGAGGGCCTTTTAATCGCCGAGCACAAACTGGGCTTTATTTGTGCCAATGCAGCCGTTGATGAGTCAAATGCGGATTTCGAAGGTCAGTTGATCACGCTACCAGAAAATCCTGATCGCAGTGCCATGCAATTGTGCGAGCGTTTGGAAGCGCATTTTGATTGTCAATTAGGTGTGGTTGTGAGCGATACCTTTGGCAGACCTTGGCGACTTGGTCAAACCAATGTAGCGATTGGATTAGCGCGTGTGCCTGCCATCCAAGAAATGTATGGTGATGATGATGCATGGGGACGTGAGCTTAAAGTGACTGCCCCCGCTTTTGCTGATGAACTAGCAGGCGCATCTGGGCTTTTAATGGGCAAAAGTGATAAATGCCCAGTGATTATTTTTCGTGGATTGAACTGGCAAGCATGCAACAGCTCAGCCAAGCAAATCCTAAGACCGATCAAGGAGGATTTATTCCGATGAATGAAAATAACAAGATAGCAATTTTGGGCGGCACAGGCCCGCAAGGAAAGGGATTGGCTAAGCGCTTTGCTATGGCCGGAGTGTCTGTTGTTATTGGTTCGCGTGACAGCGTTCGCGCCGCTGAGGTTGCTGCTGAATTGAACGCAACATTACCGCAAGGAAGTGCAAATATAGAGGGAATGGAAAATTTAGAAGCGACAAAAATGGCTAACGAGATGGTTATTTTGTCTGTGCCTTATTCAGCACATGATGCGACCCTGGCTGATATCAAACCGTTACTGAGCGGCAAAATATTAGTCGATATTGTTGTGCCACTTGCGCCTAAAAATCCAAAAGCTGTGGTAATGCCACCAGAAGGCTCAGCAACAGAAGCGGCTCAGGCACTATTGGGCGATGAGATTTCAGTAGTCGGTGCTTTGCACAATGTATCCGCGGTGACGCTAAATAATACCGATAAGCCTATAAACTGTGACGTTCTCGTCTGTGGCAATCAGCTTGAAGCCAAAAAATCAGTTATGGCGCTTATCGAAAAGTTAGGGGTTAAAGCCTACAACGCAGGCCTTGCGGAAAGTGCTCGCTGTATCGAGGCACTGACTCCGATCTTAATCAGGCTAAATATCTCAAAAGACGTGCCTTTTACCCATGCTGGCGTCACCATTGCGCCGCCTGTTCACTAACCTTATTGCGAAAGGAAATAAGAGATGGAATTTGGAATTACCTTCAAAGGCTTTGTAAGCCCAAATCGTGCAAGAAACTTAGTACGTCAAGCGGAAGAAGCGGGTTTTAGCTACTGCTGGTTCTATGATTCACACATATTATGGCGTGAGTCTTTTGTGGCGATGGCGATGTGTATGGAGCACACTAAAACCATGCGCTTTGGTCCATGCGTGACGAACCCTAATATCCGAGACTGGTCACTTGCAGCAAGTTTATACGGAAGCTTGGCATTGCAAAGTGAAGGGCGTTTTGATCTCGGTGTTGGACGGGGCGACTCATCGATGCGCGTTATGGGCAAAAAACCGGCCCCTCTGGCTCGTTTGGCTGAGTTTACTCATAAAGTCAAAGCCATGGTGAAAGGTGAAGAGCCAGTGAATTACGATGACTGCGCGTCAGAGGTGAAATTCCCATGGGCCGTGGGTTATGATCTTCCTGTGTGGATAGCGGCATACGGACCCAAAGCACTTGCGACAGCGGGCGAACATGGCGATGGTTTGATTCTTCAGCTTGCTGAGCCAAGTTTGGTGAAATGGTTTACTGACCAAACATTAGAAGCAGGAAAAAATGCTGGCAAGGACATGAGTAATTTTAAAGTGCAGGCAGCGGCTCCAGCTTACTTTGGTGACAAGCAAGAGTGTTTGGATAAAACCCGCTGGTTCCCTGCCATGGTAGGCAATCATGTCGCTGATATTGTTGAAAAATATGGCAGTGACTCAGGCTTAGTTCCCAAGAGCCTGACAGATTATATCGAAAAGCGCAAAGGTTATGATTACTCTAAGCACGGCCAAAGCGATAACCCTTATCTAGAGTTTATCTCTGATGATATCATCGAAAGCTTCTCTGTTCTGGGCAGTCCAGATGACCATATCGCTAAAATCAAGCAGCTTGAAGAAGTCGGTGTCACTCAGTTTAATATCTACTTAGATAACGGTGACGAAGAGAACATCATTGCCCAATATGGCCAACATATTATTCCAGAATTTAGTCAGTGATTACTGGACTTTTAGGCCTTTATTTATGATACAAAACAGCCAGTGATAGTGACTGGCTGTTTTAGCAAGGTGGGTATTATTTGCTGTTTAGGTAATCCAACACTACCTCATGGTGATCTTTGGTTTTAAACTTGTTAAATACATGCTCAATCACACCTTCTTCGTTAATGAGAAAGCTGATGCGGTGCAGACCATCAAATGTTTTACCCATGAATTTCTTCTCACCCCACACACCGAACTGTTCAGCGACAGCGTGATCTTCATCAGAAAGCAAAGTGAAGTTGAGATTATCACGTTCAATAAATTTACCCAGACGTTTAACGGGATCGATACTCACACCCAATACAACGATATTGTGTTTGTCTAATTCTGCTTTTACATCGCGCAGGCCTTGCGCTTGAACTGTACATCCCGGCGTCATGGCTTTGGGGTAGAAATAAAACAGTACTTTTTTACCCGTGAAATCACCGAGTGAAACCGTATTATCATTCTGATCTTGAAGCGAAAAAGCTGGGGCCTTAGCGCCCGCGGTTAGCGTGTTCATTGGTTGTCCTTTTTATTGACTGTTTTTGATAAAATGGAGTGAGCCTTGTACTTTAAGGTTGGTACATAAAGCGTCAAATTCTTCGTTAAGTTGCATCAGATTAAAGTGGGCATCAACCTTAGCGGTAATAGCAATATGAAATTGCTTTTTTTTAGATAGAGTTTTGTCTTTGTGGATTGTTTGTGCACTCAGCGACGAAAGACCTATACTCTTATCTGCAAAAAATTGAGTAAACTTCTCGGTGATACCTGCTTGATCTTCTGACTCTATGAATACCTCAACGTGATAGGAATCATCAGTTTGCTCATGCTCAGACGTACGTTTCATCATGGTAATTAGATCAAGTTCTTGAGCTAGCAACGGCAGTCTTGTTTCGACACGAGTAATATTGGCATTTGTACCTGAAAGTAACATGATTAGGGTGAACTCATTGCCAAAAAGAGCAATTCGGCTATCAAGAATGTTACAGCCAGATTTTGTCACCAGTTGTACAATATGGTTACAGACTCCTGGTCGGTCTGCTCCTACCGTTGTTATCACCAAATGTTGAGTCATAGTATCACTATCGAATCATAGTTATGGGTGTTAACCAAACAGCTTAGCATAGTTAGTCTGGGGTCAATAGACCTAGGTAAAAAGTACGATTTATGACCTTGTCATGACACCTATTGCTGGCTTAATTTGGCAAAGTTCTAACATCTGGTAAATATTCATTCAAATAGGTGATTTAAGCGGCTTTAATCGCTTGTGTTTGTTAATCGCCTTACAGTAACATGCAATCAGTATCTATATTAGGGAGAAAGACATGTTTTCGGGAAGCATTGTAGCGCTAATTACCCCCTTTACCCATGATGGCGAAGTTGACTACGTTAGCCTGAAGAAATTGGTCGATTTTCACGTTCAAGCAGGCTCAACTGGCATAGTTGCTGTCGGTACAACGGGAGAGTCGGCAACGTTAACCGTTGAAGAGCATGTCAAAGTTGTGACTAAGACAGTAGAGTTCGCTGATGGGCGCATTCCAGTTATTGCCGGAACAGGTGCGAATGCGACGCATGAGTCAGTTACTTTCAGCAGACTACTCAACAATTCTGGTATTTCAGGCTGCCTAAGCGTCACACCATATTATAACAAGCCAACTCAAGAAGGTTTGTATCAGCACTATAAGGCCATCGCTGAAGAAAGTGATGTTCCGCAAATTCTCTATAACGTACCTGGCCGAACTGCGGTTGACTTGCTGCCTGAAACGGTTGCCCGTCTTTCAGAGATTGACAATATTGTCGCACTTAAAGATGCAACGGGTGATTTAAGTCGAATTGAAATTCATCGTGAACTTTGTGGCAAAGATTTTATCTTACTAAGTGGTGATGATTCGACAGGCCTAGAGTTTGTTAAACAAGGTGGGCAGGGTGTTATCTCTGTAACTAATAATATTGCTGCAGCTGATATGGCAACCATGATGAAACTTGCCCTTGCAGGCAATTTCGATGAAGCTGAAGCGATCAATCAGCGCCTAATGACACTGCATAAAAATTTGTTTATTGAGTCGAGCCCGATCCCTGTCAAATGGGCAGCGCATAAAATGGGTTTGATAGAGTGCGGTGACTTGCGATTACCGTTAACCGAGTTATCGGAGTCTGCTCGTCCAATTGTGATACAAGCAATGGCAGACGCCCGTATCGACTAAATTTAATATAAATTGCCGAAGATAACTTCGGCATTTACTTATCAGGAGTTTCAATGAAATTGTCTCATCAGCTAGTCGTGAGTTCGCTAGCTGTTTTTGTTTTGAGCGCATGCTCTGGTGGGCCTACTCAGCGTCGCCAAGCCAAAGATGACTTTGAGTATCTCGATGCTAAGCCACTAACAGAGTGGAAAGATGTTGCAGGAGCTGAAACTCAAGTTTATCCCAACTACCAAATCCCATCTGGAAACTTTTCTGGAGGAGTTGGGAAAGATGTCGATATTCGTCCTCCTCAGCAAGTGCTTGAGCTTATCCCAGGTGCTCGTGCTGAACGTCATGGTGGAGAGGTAGTACTATGGCTGCTGAAGAAAGATGAACTAGATAAGGTTTGGCAAACCGTACAAACCATGCTTGCAGAACGCAAGGTTTCTATTCGTGAGGAAACTGATGATCGTATCGAAACTGACTGGGTAACTTGGGTTTCAGAAGACGAAGATGGGGAGATCGGTTCCCGTTACGAAATCACCAAAATGGAAGCAAACAGTCGTTACGGTTTTAAAATTTCCTTAATTGACTGGCGTGAAGCTGGGAAAACCAAGTCCGTCTCTTCGACAAACAAAGAACGCTACAACGTACTAATGACTAACTTAGTGACGGCTCGTTATGATCTAGAAGCTCGTCAAGAAGCTGCTCGTCGAGCAGAACAACTGGTTAAGAATATCCCAATTACTATGGGTACGGATCGCAGTGGCTTCCCTGTGATTATTGCACGTTCTCCATATAATACACTTTGGTCTCGTTTACCTAAACTGTTGCCAGAAATGGGCTTTACCATTGAAGATCGTAACCAGTCTCAAGGAACCGTTAAGGCAAAATACGCAGAGCCTAACGATGAATTCTGGACTAAGGTTGGCGTCAAGCCGTTCAATTTGCCATCGGGTAAATATACTTTCCTATTTGGTGACTTAGGTAACCGTACTTCAATTAATGTGACTGACTCGTCCGGAAAACCAGTCGAAGAGAAGTTATTAAAAGATATGGTGCCTGTATTATCAGCAGTTGCTGATAAGCACACTGACTAGCGAGTTTGGATACTTGAAAAGAAAAAAGCTGACTATTTATAGTCAGCTTTTTTAATGCGAGATAACTGGATTACAGAACCATGGCGGCTACCCAGCCAAATAGAATTAAAGGGATGTTGTAGTGGATAAAGGTTGGTACCACAGTTTCCCATATGTGTTCATGTTGACCATCAGCGTTGAGACCTGAAGTTGGGCCCAAAGTCGAATCAGAGGCGGGTGAACCTGCATCTCCTAATGCGGCTGCAGTACCCACTAGTGCTATAGTTGCCATTGGTGAAAACCCAAACGCCGCGGCTAGAGGAACATAAATGGTTGCAATGATAGGAATCGTTGAAAAAGATGAACCTATACCCATTGTCACAAGTAAGCCAACAATCAGCATCAGAAGTGCAGCCAGAGGCTTGTTATTACCTATGCTTGTTGAAAGCGCTTCGACTAGAGACTCAACGCCACCTGTTTGCTTCATTACCGCAGCAAAACCTGCTGCTGCAATCATGATAAAGCCTATCATAGCCATCATATGTACCCCTTTGGTGAACACATCATGGGTTTCTTTCCAAGCGATGACACCACCAAAGGTAAAGACCATAAACCCAGCTAAAGCGCCAATGATCATTGACCCAGTAGTTAGCTGAACTGATAGGGCTGCTAAAATACCCGCTGCTGCAATCATAATATTTTTCTTGTTGATTGACGCGGTATTTTCTTCTACGTGAGTGAGTTCAGTTTCTTGGTATTGGCGAGGGCGACGGTAACTAAAGAAAATCGCAACTAAAAGACCAAAGATCATACCAGCCGCAGGCAGCAACATAGCGACAGGAACCTGACTTGCAGTCACGGATTCTAGACCGTTATCATGAAGGCTTTTGAGCAAAATGTTGTTTAGAAAGATGCCACCAAATCCTACCGGAAGTACCATATAAGGTGTGACCAAACCAAATGTTAGAACACAGGCGATCATTCGACGGTCAAGGTTGAGCTTGGCAAATACCCCAAGTAATGGTGGGATCAGGATTGGGATAAATGCAATATGTACGGGAATGACATTTTGTGAGGACATGGTGACTAGCACTAATGCAATGATGACTGCATATTTTAGCCCTGTGGATGCGGCGCCGTTCTCTTTGCCATGGATACGTTTGATGACGCTATTGGCTAACAAATCGGTGATACCGGATTTGGAAATAGCTACGGCAAAGGTACCTAACATAGCGTAGCTCAGAGCTATAGTTGCCCCTCCACCTAGCCCGCTTTCAAAGGCTGCGACTGTGTCATTTAATCCCATGCCTGCGACTAGTCCACCTATGATGGCACTGAATGTCAGGGCGACCACGACATTCACGCGCATCAGTGCTAGCAGCAGCATGATACATACAGAAATTACTACAGGATTCATAGTTTACTCATCAGTTGTGTTTACTTTTATTTATTATTCTCGGCATCTAGGTCAACAATAGGCCAGCCGCCTAGCGCTTTCCATTTGTTAACGATGCCGCAAAATAGATCTGCTGTTTTTTGTGTATCGTATAGTGCAGAGTGGGCTTCTCGGTTGTCAAAATCCATCCCGGCGACTTTACATGCTCTCGCCAATACGGTCTGACCATAGGCAAGTCCGCTCAGCGTTGCTGTATCGAAAGTGGCAAAGGGATGAAAAGGGACGCGTTTAAGCTTGCTACGCTCACTGGCCGCCATCACAAAGTTATGATCAAAAGTGGCGTTATGGGCGACAATGATAGCACGGCTGCAATCAGCCGCTTTTTGTTCCTTGCGTACAAGCTTATAAATTTCTTTGAGTGCTTCAGACTCTGTCACCGCACCTCGCAGAGGGCTATATGGGTCGTGAATGCCATTAAAGTCGAGCGCTTCTTTTTCTATATTTGCCCCTTCAAATGGCTCAACGTGGAAATGCATGGTTGAAGCCGGTTTTAGATCGCCATTAGAATCCATGGCTAGAGTGACAGCGCAGATCTCCAAAAGAGCATCAGTCTTGGCATTAAATCCTGCTGTTTCGACATCTATTACCACGGGGAAATATCCGCGAAAGCGTTTTTTAAGCGTTAAAGCTTCGTTCTCTGCACTCATGTTGGCCTAATATTATGTGACAAAGCCTGCATTATTGCAGATTCTTGGGATAAGAAAAACCTCCTAATCACTTATGAGCAAGTTCGATTCTATTAAATATGGCAGCGTGTGTTCTGGCGAGGATTTTGCATTGTTTCTGCTGTAGTAGTACTGACGGCAACAATAAGCCGCATTTGTAAGAGAGTCTCCAAACGATGAAGAAACGGTTAGCCACCCATTTAGCGACCATGGTTATTAGCTCTATTGCCACTCCTATTATGGCAATGGATGTGCATTATGGTGCTAAGCCAGAGCAGTCAAAGTGGCAAATGATTACCAATACTCCTCTGGAGTGTCGTATGGTTCATCCAATACCTAATTACGGAGATGCAGTTTTTTCTTCTCATGCGAGTAAGAAAATTAACCTCGATTTCGAGCTTAAAATGAAACGCCCGATGGGCAAAACAAGAGACGTTTATTTGGTGTCTCAACCCCCAGCTTGGCGGCCGGGTGACAGGGGTGAACGTATTACTAATATTCAGTTTTTCCAACAGTTTGATGGATATGTTGGTGGGCAAACTGCTTGGAGTTTGCTGACGGAATTGGAAAAAGGGCGTTATCCCACCTTTAGCTATCAAGAATGGCAGAGCCGAGATCAGCGTATTGAGGTCGCCTTGTCTTCGGTGTTATTTCAAAACTCATACAACGTGTTTAGCGATTGCATTGCTAACCTATTGCCTTACAGCTTCGAAGATATAGCCTTTACTATTTTGCATTATGACCGTTCAAGTGTAGAGCTCAGCAAAGCTTCACAAAAACGCTTGGCCCAGATAGCTGAATACATAAAACACAATCAGGATATAGATTTGGTCTTGGTATCTACCTATACAGGTAATGAAGATCCTAAGAGTATGAGCCAAAATTTATCTGAGCAGCGAGCAGAGGTACTGCAAACGTATTTTCAGTCTTTAGGTCTGCCTGAGGATAGGATTCAAGTGCAGGGGTACGGTCGACGTCGGCCGGTAGCCGATAATAACTCACCGCTAGGAAAAGATAAAAACCGCAGAGTGGTGATATCTTTGGGTAGGACTCAGGTCTAGTCGTGAATCTTTAGAGGAAGCAAAGGCAGCGATGGCTGCCTTTTTCAATAGTGCTAGTTATCCAGCCAAGCCAGCAGAGGCTTGTTTGTTTTGGATAAGTTCCAACATGTATCCGTCAGGATCTTTGACAAAGGCAATATGTGTTGAGCCACCTTTGACTGGCCCTGGTTCACGAGTGACATTGCCTCCAGCAGCTTTGATAGCATCGCAAGTGGTATAGATATCATCAACACCAATAGCAATGTGACCAAACGCTGTACCAAGGTCATACTCAGTTTTTCCCCAGTTGTATGTCAGTTCAATCACGGCACCTTCTGACTCATCACCAAAACCTAGGAATGCTAGCGTGTATTCGTATTGCTTGTTTTCGTTGGTGCGTAGGAGTTTCATTCCCATGACTTTCGTATAAAACTCGATTGATTTATCTAAGTCACCAACGCGCAGCATGGTGTGTAAAATACGTCCATTTGACATTGCTATTTTCTCCTAATTCTCAGGGTAAACCTTATCTTTAAACTCACATAAGTCTTCTATAATGCAGCTCCCACAGCGGGGTTTTCTTGCCACGCATGTGTATCTGCCATGAAGAATTAACCAGTGGTGTACGTCGAGTTTGAATTCTTTAGGTACAACTTTAAGTAGCTTTTCTTCTACTTGGTCAACGTTTTTCCCCATGGCAAACTTGGTACGGTTTGAGACGCGAAAAATATGAGTATCGACAGCGATGGTTGGCCAACCAAAGGCTGTGTTCAATACAACATTAGCGGTCTTACGTCCGACACCGGGCAGAGCTTCAAGAGCCGCGCGGTCTTCAGGGACTTGTCCATCGTGCTTATCGAGCAGGATGCGACATGTTTTGATTACGTTTTCAGCTTTTGAATTAAACAAACCTATGGTTTTGATGTATTCCTTTACGCCGTCAACGCCCAAGTCAAAAAGACCTTGCGGAGTATTGGCGACTGGGTACAGTTTATCGGTTGCCTTATTAACACTCACATCCGTCGCTTGGGCTGAGAGAAGTACCGCGATGAGAAGCTCAAATGGTGTGCTCCAATTTAATTCAGTCTGCGGGTTAGGGTTGTTTTCCCGCAAGCGTTCCAGTATTTGGACTCGTTTTTCTTTGTTCATTTTTGTGCTGTTTTCCAGTGTCTCAACCAGATCTTACTGGTTGGTAACGCGAGCTCGTTCGATTGTTGGCTTTTGTACTTTTGGCTGACGAGCTTTTTGTTGTGCATCGATGACGTTTTTTAACGCGATAAGTAATCCCACCCCAATAAAGGCGCCGGGTGGCAGTAGGGCAAGTAAGAAACTGCTTTCAAAATGAAATATCTCAATTTTTAGTGCGGTCGCCCAGCTGCCAAGTAGCAAGTCTGCGCCATCGAATAATGTTCCGTTGCCGATTATCTCGCGCATGGCGCCTAATACAACCAGCACGCTAGTCATGCCTAGCCCCATCCAAAAACCATCTTGGGCCGCAGGAAGGACATCATTTTTCGATGCGAAAGCTTCAGCTCGGCCAATAATAATGCAGTTGGTCACAATCAAAGGAATGAAAATACCAAGAGAGAGGTAGAGTCCATAAGCGTAGGCATTCATCAGTAACTGCACGCAAGTCACTAGCGCGGCAATAATCATAACAAAGATAGGAATACGGACTTCGTTTGGCACGTGAGAGCGTACCAAAGAGACGATCACATTTGAGCCGACTAACACTAGCAAGGTGGCAATCCCAAGGCCAAGTGCATTAGTCACGGTCGAGGATACAGCAAGTAGAGGACATAGACCAAGCAACTGAACCAATGCTGGGTTGTTATCCCACATACCATTTTTGATTAATGTTTTATGATCGCTCATTCTAGTCTCCACAATTTCGTGGCTGGTTTTGAATCTCATCACTATGGGCGTTAACAAACTGAACGGCTTTTTTCACCGCTTTGACTACAGCTCTTGGCGTTATAGTTGCGCCTGTGAATTGATCAAATTGTCCGCCATCTTTGCGCACTTTCCATTGGCCTTGATTGTCTTCGGTAACACTTTTACCGCTAAAGCTTAGGATCCAGTCTGTAATGCGTAAATCAATCTTGTCTCCAAGCCCCGGCGTTTCCTGATGGTTTAACACCCGAGTACCTAAAATAGTACCGTTTTGGTCAATACCAACGATAATTTTGATCGCGCCGCTGTAGCCGTCGGGAGCAATAGCTTCAATGGCAACCGCGGTTGTTTGCCCATCCTTAGTTGCTACATAAACAGGCATATCCGTGTCTGTGCCAAGGTCTGGATGATTAACTAAGGTACAGGATTGATACAGGCTGTTATCATGCATGTCCTCAGGGATGACTTGGTTGAGCACAGACAGTAGCTGAGCCTGTTCTTGCTTGCTTATCTGATCTTTAGTCAAATAGTGGGTGAGGGCGACAACCCCAGTTGAAGCACAAGCAAAAAGAGCGAGTACGACTCCATTTTTACGAATAGCGTTTAACATCTTGCTCCTCAGTGTCCGTATGTTCTTGGCTTGGTGTAGTAGTCGATAAGCGGGACACACATATTGCCAAGCAATACCGCGAAGGCTACGCCGTCAGGAAAACCACCCCAAGTCCGTATGATAAAGACCATGGCACCGATAAAGGCGCCGAAAATAAGACGACCTTTGACCGTGGTTGAAGCAGAGACAGGGTCGGTAGCGATAAAAAATGCACCTAACATGGTCGCGCCAGACAATATATGAATGCTTGGCGATGCGGTTTCGCCCGGAGTAAATAAGCTAAACAAGGTACTAATAATCAATAAGCTGGTTATAAAGCTTACTGGTATGTGCCAATTAATGACTCTCAGCTTTATCAGCAATAAACCGCCTGCTAGATAAGCGAAGTTAACCCACTCCCAGCCCAAACCGGCTAAGCCACTAAACTGTGGCTGAGATAGAGCTTCTGCGGCAGTATTGCCTGAATGCAATGCGGTTTTAAACGCATCTAGCGGGGTAGCCATGGTTAGGCCATCTATACCTGTACGTACTTGTTGAAGCGAGAGTCCATCCAGATTGAAACCGGTAAAAATAAGCGATACAGCATCACTAAATGGGATGGTTGAGGGTTGCAACTCGGTTGGCGCAATCCAACTGGTCATTTGTACTGGAAAGGAGATCAGCAAAACTACATAGGCAACCATTGCTGGGTTGAATAAGTTCTGTCCAATCCCCCCATAAAGGTGTTTAGCTACCACGATCGCGAAGACAAGACCTATGGCGACAATCCACCAAGGTGAGAGTGGTGGAATTGCAATAGCAAGTAACCACGCTGTCACAATTGCGCTGTTATCACGCAGCGCTGACATAGGTGGACGCTTGCGCATCTTCATCACACCAGCTTCAAGTGCCAAGCCTAACAAGATAGCAAAAACGAGTTGTATTAGGGTGCCCCAACCAAAGAAGTAGGTTTGAGCAAACAAGCCGGGCAAGGCGCACAGGGCAACCCATTTCATAAGATCGGGTGTGCTCCTACGGCTATGAGCATGGGGTGAGCTGGCAATAAAAAAGGCCACTACTCGTCCTCCTCAAGTCTGTTGTTCTGTTGGTTTTGTGCCTTGCGCGCTTTGGCTCTGGCAATGGCTGCCGCTACAGCTGCTTTTTTCGGATCGTCTTCAGAAGATGCAGGTTCTGAGTCAGATGGCTCTGCGTCTTTTGCTTGCTCGGCTTTGCGCGCTTTGGCTCTGGCAATGGCGGCAGCGACGGCGGCTTTTTTCGGATCGTCTTCAGAAGGTGCAGGCTGTGAGTCAGATGGCTCTGCGTCTTGTGCTTGCTCCGCTTTGCGTGCTTTGGCTCTGGCAATGGCGGCAGCGACGGCGGCCTTTTTCGGATCGTCTTCAGAAGATGCAGGCTCTGATTCAGATGGCTCTGCGTCTTTTGCTTGCTCGGCTTTGCGCGCTTTGGCTCTGGCAATGGCGGCAGCGACGGCCGCTTTTTTCGGATCGTCTTCAGAAGATGCAGGCTCTGATTCAGATGGCTGAGCGTCTTGTGCTTGCTCGGCTTTGCGCGCTTTAGCTCTGGCAATGGCGGCAGCGACGGCGGCTTTTTTCGGATCGTCTTCAGAAGATGCAGGCTCTGAGTCAGATGGCTCAGCGTCTTTTGTTTGCTCGGCTTTGCGCGCTTTAGCTCTGGCAATGGCGGCAGCGACGGCGGCTTTTTTCGGATCGTCTTCAGAAGATGCAGGCTCTGATTCAGATGGCTCTGCATCTTTTACTTGCTCCGCCTTGCGCGCTTTGGCTCTGCCAATGGCGGCAGCGACGGCCGCTTTTTTCGGATCACTCTCATCAGATTCGGAATTGACTTCTGTTTCTGCTGACTTACTGGCTTTCTTTTCACGGGCCAAACGCTTACGCTCTTCACGAAGTTTACTCATTTCAGAGTTGTCAGGCTCAGCAAGTCCAGCTTCCTTTGCGGCTGCCTGTTTTGCTTTCGCTTTGGCAATCGCCGCTGCTACAGCCGGTTTTACTTTTGGTTCATCAGATGATGAATCTGACTTTTGCGCTTTGACGCGAGCAATGGCGGCAGCGATCGCATCTTCACCATCAGGGGTTTTAACCTCTTTACGCCTGTTCTCTGCCGCTTTCTTAAAGCGGTTCTCTCGTTCAATCTTATCGCGCTCTAAACGGCTCTTTCTTTCTTCAAAGCGAACTTTCGCCCGTTCGGCGGCTTGGGCCTCTTCTTTACGAGTGCGGATTTCGGCTTTGGATTGTCGATAATATTGCACCAGTGGAATTTCACTTGGGCAGACAAAAGCACAAGCACCACATTCAATACAATCTTTAAGGTTTAGCTCTTCACACTTTTCGTACTCTTCGGCTTTAGAGTGCCAGTAAAGCTGTTGAGGTAATAAGGATGCGGGGCAAGCATCAGCACATTGACCACATCGAATGCATGACATTTCATGTTGGTTTGGAGAAATCTCTTTCACCGTAGGGGCCAGAATGCAGTTCGCCGTTTTGGTTATCGGTACATTCGCATGGGGAAGAGTAAAGCCCATCATAGGCCCCCCCATGATAAGGCGAGGTAGTTTTTTGTCTGCTTTATACCCAAACTCATCCAGTAGAGCTTGGACAGGAGTACCAATAAGCGCCTTAACATTTTTTGGCTGCTTGAAAGTATTGCCCGTCAGGGTGACAATACGCTCAACCAAGGGTTCACCGTCACAGACTGCTCGTTTAATGGCTTGAAGCGACCCAACATTTTGTACTAACAAGCCAATGTCGGCAGGAATACCATTAGCGGGTACTTCTTTATTGGTTAGCAGTTTGATCAGCTGTTTTTCACCACCCGAAGGGTATTTGGTCGGCACAACGCGTATAACGATGTCTTTATGCTGGGCGGCTTTTTCAAGAGCTCTAATCGCGGCTGGCTTGTTATCCTCAATTCCTATGATAGTGAGCTTAGGCTTGAGAATATGTTCAACGATATCTATGCCCTTGATGACTTCATCAGCGTGAGTTTGCATTAGCATGTCATCGGCTGTGATATAAGGCTCACATTCGGCGGCATTGACGATAAGTATCTCTGTTCTGGCAAGCCCAGACTGAATTTTTTTCGCGGTTGGGAAACCCGCTCCGCCCATGCCTGAAATACCCGCTTGGCGGATTACTTCAATCAATTCATCGGGCGTGCAATCAGTAAAATCGTTGGTTTTCTTTCGTTCGATCCAGCGGTCTTCACCATCAGGTTTAATCACGATGCATATTTCTGATAACCCTGAGGGATGAGCTATAGTACGTGGTTCGATTGCTGAGATAATACCTGATGTTGGCGCGTGGACTGGCAACATAAAGCTGGTGTCATATTTGGTGAGAGCTTGCCCTTTAAGGACTTTGTCCCCTTGACTGACGATCAGGTGGCCTGGCTTACCAATATGTTGCTTAATCGGTAAAATGATTTCCCTTGGAATACTTGCTGGCGCAATAGGCTCTTTCATCGATTGGGTTTTGTTTTCTGGCGGGTGTATCCCCCCCGGAAAGTCCCATAGTGCGCCCGATTTAATTTGTTCGATTAGTGACAACATACCAGCCCTTAATTCACACTATTCTGCGTGCCAGCAGAATCAGTAATATCGACAACAGGAATGGCGTTGAGTTGCCACTTCCAATTCGCTGTAGTGGTTTCTACAGGAATCATTTCAATACAATCTGTAGGGCAGGGCGCCACACAAAGATCACACCCAGTACACTCGTCTTTTATGACGGTATGCAGGGCTTTCGTTCCTCCAACGATGGCATCAACAGGGCAAGCTTGAATGCACTTAGTGCAGCCAATACACATGTCTTCGTGGATAAAGGCGACCGTCTTAACATTGTTTTCTAAATCATGGGCAGAATCTGTTGCTTCGACTCCCATCAAATCCGCCAACTTTTCAATCGTAGCCTGTCCTCCCGGTGGACATTTGTTAATCGCATCGCCGCCTGCAATGGCTTCAGCGTATGGACGACAACCCGGGTAGCCGCACTGACCACATTGAGTTTGAGGCAGTATCTCATCGATTTGATCAACAATAGGGTCAGCATCCACTTTAAAGCGGATGGAAGCAAAGCCCAATATAGCGCCAAAAACTGCGGCGAGTGCTGCAAGTACTAACACAGCAATCATAATAGCACTCATTATAGTTTCACCAATCCAGTGAAGCCCATAAAGGCAAGGGACATAAGGCCTGCGGTGATCATGGCAATAGACGCACCTTTAAACGGCACTGGAACGTCAGCCGCCGTAATACGTTCACGCATAGAGGCAAACAGTATCAGGACCAATGAAAAGCCAACTGCAGCACCAAATCCATAGATAATGGACTCGATGAAATTATGATTTTCGTTGATGTTGAGAAGGGCAACACCCAGTACAGCACAGTTGGTGGTAATGAGTGGCAGGAAAATGCCAAGCAAGCGATAGAGTGTCGGACTGGTTTTGTGCACTACCATTTCGGTAAATTGCACCACAACCGCGATGACTAAAATAAAGCTCATAGTACGAAGGTACTCAATACCTAACGGCATAAGAATATAGCTTTCAACGAGATACGAACACACCGAGGCCAAGGTTAAGACAAAGGTTGTCGCTAACCCCATTCCTATTGCAGTTTCCAGTTTCTTTGAGACGCCCATAAAAGGACATAGCCCCAAAAACTTTACCAGTACAAAATTGTTAACCAGCACAGTGCCGACCAACAACAAAACATATTCGGTCATAATTATATTTTAAGAGATTCCGATCCCGATATTATCCTGCTTTGCTGAGTTAATAACAACCAAGTAAAGCTAGGGTTTTGTATTGTTGAATAAAAATTATACGGGATCTTACTGGTTTTGGTGGCAAATTCTAGGTCAATGGCTTCTACTTGGAGCGAATCTCTTTTTTGAAAGAACCAAAGGATCTCAAAACTCTATATTTATAGCTGTAAAGAATATAAAAAAGCCACTGTGATGAGGCTAGTAAAGCCTAGAGTTTCACCAGTGGTGGAAGAGGGGTAAGGTCAATCAAAGGTAAAGTGCTTTGGTGGCCAAACAAATAAAAGCGCTTAGAGTTTTGCAATAACTTTTCCGTAGATATGAGCTTTTGCAGTGCATAAAATCGATGGACATAGCGACGGGTTTCCTCGGGTAACCTAAGTTTGGAGAATTCTCTACTCTTAGCCTTGCTAATCGCCCTTGCGACACGTCCTTCTCCTGAATTATAGGCTGCCAGTGTAAGGGCTAAATCATTAAATTTAAGATAAAGAAATTGCAGGTAAGAAATCGCAGCGTTTGTACTCGCCTCGACATCAAATCTCTGATCGTTTGAATCGCTGACGTGAAGTCCAAAGCGCTCTGCCGTTTGAGGCATCAGTTGCCAAAGTCCCGCTGCCTTAGCATGAGACACTGCCGATGGATCGTAGGAAGACTCAAGCATTGGAATGAGTATAAACTCTGTGGGGAGTGACCTTTTTACCAACTTTTTAGCAATGCGATGTATTAGATCTTGATTGCTTTTGAGACGCACCTCTATTTGAGTTTTATAGGGCAATAATACCTGCGACTGAGCCGCAATGTCTGATGTCAATGATGAGGCCTTGGTGTGAGTCGGAGTAAAGCAACTTATCACCAGCAATATAGCAAGCAATGCATTACTGACTCTGCTCATGTATGAGCTACCTTATTGGTTGTTCGGTATAAGTGTGCTGCTGGGGCCTTGTCAAAGATGCTATCAGCTCGTGGAAACTGGCACTGGTTTGACCATTTTCTTGGTTGAGTACTTGGCAATGTTTGATTAATGTTTCGAGCTGATGCCAAAGAGATTCGATTTTTTCTGCCGGAGTAGGAGGAAGCGCAGAGAAAAATCGTTCTACTCCTTGTTTGTCCATTTTAAGCTGGAAAGTGGCCATGATTTGGCTGCGCTGATGGGCATTCTGGCGCAGCAGGACGAGTAAAGGCTGTTGCTGAGCAATATTAGATTCAAGCTGGTCTGCATCAAAGTGAAGGTATAAAGCCTTTTGTTGTCTGAGCAGTATTTCGAGTTTTTGGTACGACTTAATATCTTGGACTAATGTATTGAAAAAGCTTTGGATTAAGTGCGAAGTTTTTGATGACATTGTCCTTTCCTCAATCGTTGTTAATCGTGGCCCGTATGGAACTGAAGTACGGCTTTAGAAAGAGCCTGAGTGTCTAGGATTAACTCTCCCTTTGCCAGTGCATCACGCACTTTTTCGACTTTGACCATATCTACGTCGGCCAGTGACTGCATTTCTGCCTGCGCTTGTTCAATGGCTGTTGCGTTGATGTCTAATTGAGGTTGAGCATTTGTCTTGGCTTTGTTTGACTCAAGCGCTTTTTTTGGCGCTTGATCTAAGCGGCTTTGGGTGACGTGTCCCCCGGAAACTTTGTCAATTTTCATCAATTGAATCCTTATTTGTCGTGGTTACAGGTACACTGCGACCATAGTGCGCTGACAATTAAGCCTGATTGGTACTTTTTATAACTACCTAAATCAAGACATTTGGCGATAAGAAAACTTAAAAAATGATAAGCCCAGTCCAAAATTAAAACTGAGTTTCTACTTGGTTAAGCCCAACGACTACCGCTTTAATCACCTTTCCTGAAGAGATATTTTTGACTTCAATTTGCTGTCCTAGGGCACCTTCCTCCTTTGCCAGTCCTTTTGTTGTTGCCATAAAGCCGTCTTTGGCAGCACTAATGATCACCTGATTGCCTTTTT
This sequence comes from Vibrio sp. Of14-4, assembly GCF_022347625.1. Taxonomy (NCBI): domain Bacteria; kingdom Pseudomonadati; phylum Pseudomonadota; class Gammaproteobacteria; order Vibrionales; family Vibrionaceae; genus Vibrio; species Vibrio sp. Of14-4. Next base: position 54,026 of record NZ_JAKRGI010000019.1, read on the forward strand.
CGACCAATGGCGGGGATTTTAATTGCCGAGAATCTAACACTTGTCCAGAGCGGATGCGCCGGAGCGTCATCTTACCTGACGCTTGTGCTATCTGAGTTAAAAAGTCTTGTTCTTTGGTCAGTGTTCGCCATTCAAGCTTTACATCGTTCGCCGCGAGGGTTTGCTTGCGACCAATTCCTGTCTTGGTCACTACCACATAGAGGCCGAGTTCTGATTTGATGGTGACATTGATTCGCCAGTCAGCCGAATTTGATTGACAACTCACCGAACGTTTTAGAGTGCCTACAGGGAGCGTTTTGCTGTCTGAACCTTCAATAATGAGTGGCTCAGGGCATAGCGGTAAGTGATCCGCTGAGGCCGGTATGCGAATTTGATAGTTAACAGTGTGTTTACCCCACTGGCGAGTGCGGGCTTGATTATTCACTTGGGTTTTGAAGTTCGCTTCAATTGCTTGATAAATGGCTTGGTAATTTAAGCTGTTTTCAGTCGCAGAAGCGGTATTAGAAAACAGTGATAAACCTAGCCAAACAATTAATGACAGAGGGGAAACAATCCTATTTCCTCTGCTTTTTAACCCTTCCGTAATCCGGAAGTAGCACTTCCCTTCTTTGTTGTAAGTCATTGTTATTACTTGCTTATTTTTATGGCATACATCTTGTTTTAGTTAAGTCTATCTGAGCCGACAGCATAAGGAAACAGACATGGCTATTTCATTTGATAACGCGTTAGGTGTTCATCCTGACGCTCTGAACTTTCGAGTTCAGCGTACCAAAGTACTGGCCAGCAACCTAGCAAATGTTGATACGCCGGGATATCTCTCTCGGGACCTTAGTTTTACGACAGTGATGGACAGCATGTCATCAACAAGTGCAAAGAATCCCAAGTTATTGGTCTCTTCCATGTACTCAATCCCTTACCAAAACAGCAAAAATGGTAACACGGTAGAGCTTGGGGTAGAGCAAGGCAAATTTGCTCAAAACAACATGGATTTTCAGACCAGCCTGACGTTTCTCAATATGAAATTCTCTGGGCTCGCAAAAGCGATAGAAGGACGCTAATTATGTCATTTACCGATATTTATTCGATTGCTGGATCGGCAATGAATGCTCAAACAGTGAGGTTGAATACGGTTGCCAGTAATCTCGCCAATGCCGATGCAGCCTCAGCGAACGCTGCGGATGCTTATAAAGCACTCAAACCTGTCTTCGCAACTGTCTATAACAAGACTCAGCTTAGTGCCAGTAAGGATGTATACCCTAATGCAGAAGTACGCATTGTCGATGTTGTTCAGAGCTCAGGGCAAGCCGAGCAGCGTTTTGAACCAACTAACCCATTAGCCAATGAGCAAGGGTATGTGTATTACCCAGATATTGATGTTGTCGCTGAAATGGCTGACATGATGTCAGCAACGCGCAGTTTCGAAACCAATGTTGAGGTTCTGACTAACGTGAAAAGTATGCAGCAAGGTCTGCTCAAACTAGGGCAGGGCAGCTGATGACAATTGCACCGAATAACGCACTCGCTTTTGATACGCCAATTGGTACATCGTCAGGCACCAATGGTATATCAGGAAATCCCAAGGACGCCAACAGTGCGGCATCACTGGAGAATGAATTTATTAGTTTGATGGTGGCGCAAATTCAAAATCAGGATCCTCTCAACCCGCTTGATGGAACGGAATATGTCGGTCAATTAGCGCAATTTTCTCAAGTTCAAAGTACTGAGAATATGGCGTCAATGATGAAAAACAACATGGTACTGCTTGATAACATGCAAGTTTTGTCTACCGCAGGCTTGGTTGGGCAAACCGTCTATGTTTCCTCCAATGAGTTTGAACTGTCTGATGGCCAGCAGAGAGGAAAAATTGAGCTGCAACACCCATCAAGTCAGGTCAATTTGGTCATTACTGATGAATTTGGCCAAGTCACTCCTCTCCCATTAGGAGCGCGCCCCGCAGGGGATGTCGATTTCTCGATAGATCCAGACAAGCTGGGGCTTAAGCCCGGCAAATACACTGTCTCAGTCCAAGTTCAAGAAGGTCAATCTCAACCTAATTTGTTGTTAGCTGGTGAGGTTGAGCAAGTGAGGATCCCCAGCTCTGGCGGTTCTGCTCAGGTCAATGTTCACGGTGTTGGCAGTGTACCTTTCTATCAAATCACTCAATTTGGTGCTTAACCAAAAAGGAAATACAGAGGTTAATTATGAGTTTTAATATTGCCCTAAGTGGCCTTGATGCGACAAATACCGAGCTGAACACCATCAGCCATAATATCGCTAACGCATCGACTTATGGATTTAAAGGAGCACGCACCGAGTTTGCCGCTGTCTACAATGGCATGCAACCCGGCGGGGTTGAAGTCGCAGCTATTTCGCAGAATTTTGATACAAATGGTTCGGTGACGAGTACTGGTCGAGCGATGGATTTAGCCATAAATGGTGGCGGCTTTTTTGTCACCAAAGATAGTGCTGGCCAGACGCTGTATACACGTTCAGGGGTATTCAATACTGACAAAGACAACTATGTGATGAGCAATACTGGCGCTAAGCTGCAAGGCTACAGTGTCGATGGCAACAACAACTTGCTCACAGGTGTAACAGGGGATATCAGGATCTCTACGTCATCACTGGCGGCGCAGGCGACAAACAAAATGGAGTTTGTTGCCAATTTTGATGCGACCAATGAGGCCATTGATACGAGTGCTATTGCTTTTGACTCCGAAAACACCAACTCTTTTCATTCTTCCTATACCACTAAGGTATTTGATTCTCAGGGCAAGCCACATACGGTAACTCAGTATTTTACCAAAACCAGTGATAACTCATGGGAAGTCAATACCTTGGCAGATGGCAACAAGACTCCGATATCATCGATTACCATGACATTCAACCCCGATGGTTCCTTAGTCTCACCAGTCAACGCCTACAATGTCTCTTTCCCTGCTGCGGGCGCGAACCCTATCAATATCGATATCGACTTGTCGGGTAGCACACAGTTTGGAACGGAATTTAGCGTTAGTACCAATAATCCCAATGGTTATACCTCAGGAGAGCTTGCCGGTGTGCGCGTTGAAGACAATGGCATGGTTTACGCGACCTACACCAATGGTCAATCACAGCTCCAAGGGCAATTAGTGCTGGCCGATTTTGCTAACCCGCAAGGGCTATCAAAACTCAGTGGTACGGCTTGGACTCAAAGCTTTAGCTCTGGCGCCCCTGTGATTGGTGCCCCCGGTGCTGGTACGCTGGGTGGTCTAACTTCGGGCTCGCTTGAGCAATCTAACGTTGATCTAACCAGTGAACTGGTGAATTTGATGACGGCGCAACGCAACTATCAAGCCAATGCAAAGACAATTTCGACCAATGACAAGCTAACCCAAGCGTTATTTAACGCAGTCTAACGGAGTTTAATATGGACAGTTTGTTATTTACTGCCACCTCAGGTGCGAGCCGGGTACTTAAAGCGCAACATGTTCGTTCAAACAACTTATCCAACGCGGATACGGCTGGCTTTCGCGCAGATATGGAACGTGTAGCCAGTGTTGCCCTGCAAGGCTCAGGTTTTGATGGTCGTACTTTAGCCGTAACCAACTCTGCATCGACTCGATTTGATTCAGGTGATGTGATTAAAACCGGTCGAGCATTGGATGTCGCTGTGATGGGAGAGGGTTATTTGACTGTCCAAACAACACAAGGGCAAGAAGCGTATACTCGGGCTGGCAATATTAGGGTGGATCAAGAGGGTGCATTAACCATTAACGGTTTTGCTGTGGTTGGTGATGGTGGGCCTTTACTGCTCCCCGACTATCAAAAAGTTGAGATTAGTGAGCGTGGGCGTATTTCAGTCATCCCTCCCGGAGGCGGTGCTGAGCTTGAAGTTGGGACCTTGAAACTGGTTAATCCAGATACTGCTCTACTTGAAAAGCGCAGTGATAGCCTACTTCACAGCGTCGACGGCAATCCTTTTGCTCAAGACGAGACAGTACAAATTGCCTCTGAGCATATTGAAGGGAGTAATGTATCTGCGATTGATGAGTTGCTTAATGTTATGTCATTGACACGTAACTTTGAAATGCAGGTACGTATGATGAAAACCGCTGAGACACTTGCTCAGGCTGGAAACAAATTAATATCACCGCGTTAGCGGCAAGACAAGGAGTAGACAATGCATTCAGCGTTATGGGTTAGTAAAACGGGCATGGCAGCGCAAGACACCAAAATGACCGCCATTTCAAATAACCTAGCCAATGTAAATACGGTCGGCTTTAAGCGCGATCGCGTGGTATTTGAAGACTTATTTTATAGCATTCAACGTCAACCAGGATCTCTTGTTGATCAGGTCAATCAATTGCCAACTGGGGTTCAACTTGGCAGCGGTGTCCGTGTGGTGGGAACACAAAAAGTCTTTACTCAAGGAAATACACAAAATACGAATCAAGAACTGGATCTTGCTGTGATGGGCCAAGGTTTCTTTCAGATTGAAAATACAGACGGCCAAATCATGTACTCACGTAATGGCCAGTTTCATGTCAATTCTGAAGGTTTGATGGTCAATAGCCAAGGTTTACCTCTAGAGCCTCAGATTCAGATCCCTGAAAATGCCCTATCTATTTCCGTTGGTGTCGACGGCACGGTATCGGCGACCACGACAGACAGCAATGATCCTGAAGAGCTGGGTCAAATTACCTTGGCAAAATTTATCAACCCAGCAGGCCTTGAAGCCATTGGCGGAAACTTATTCCGAGAAACCGCTGCGAGTGGTCAAGCCGATGAGTTAACTGCTGGTGAAGACGGGGTTGGCCATATTAAGCAAGGGGCATTAGAAGGCGCTAATGTGCAGGTCGTCGAAGAGATGGTGGATATGATCACCACGCAGCGCGCCTATGAAATGAACGCCAAAGTCGTTTCTGCTGCTGACGATATGCTCAAGTTTGTTGCTCAGTCTTTGTAATGGCTCATTGAAGAAAAAAAGGAACAAGGAATGCAGGTATTTTTGAGACTCTTGCCGCTTGTCATCCTACTTGCCGGATGTGCTGGTCGTCAGGAATTCACTCCTCCTAAACCCGATGAAGAGAAATATGCCCCTCCAGAGCTGGATTATTCCTTGCCTGCTGCAAGTAAGGGAAGTCTCTATCGTCATCAGTACACCATGACCTTGTTTCAAGACAGAAGGGCATATCGTGTTGGCGACATGCTCACTGTCTTACTGTTTGAAGAAACAGAATCAAGCAAGAAAGCTGATACAAAATATGGCAAGAGCTCCAGTGTTGGTTTTGCAGCCCCTACGTTTGGTACTAAGACAATTGATGAGTTAGCGGCTAGTTTAGACGCCGACCGAGGCTTTGATGGCAGCGCTTCAAGTTCTCAAGGCAATAAGCTTGAAGGTGCGATAACCGTAACCGTTCATGAAGTGTTGCCAAATGGTGTGCTGCGTATCAGTGGCGAAAAATGGATTCGTCTTAACCAAGGCGATGAGTTTATTCGCCTGACAGGGATGGTGCGTGTTGACGATATTAGCCGAAACAATCAGGTGTCTTCTGCTCGGATTGGTGATGCTCGCATTACCTATTCAGGGCGGGGAGCTTTATCAGACAGCAATGCCCCTGGATGGCTTAGCCAGTTCTTTAACAGTCCATGGATGCCGTTTTAATGAAACAAATTATGATTCGATGTATTAATCGCTTGGGTTTACTCAGCATGAGCATGACATTCTCAAGCACTCTAGTGATTGCACTTTTGGGGGTGATGATCCCTGCACATGCTGAAGTGAAGATCCCAGTGATGGATTTGGTCGATATTCAGGGCGTTCGTCAAAATCAGCTCGTTGGCTACGGTCTGGTGGTGGGGCTGGATGGTCAAGGCGATCGCAACCAAGTTAAATTCACCGCTCAATCAATCACCAATATGTTACGTCAATTTGGGGTCCAGATTGATGATAATACCAACCCAAAGCTGCGTAATGTCGCCTCTGTCAGTGTGACTGCCACTGTTGAGCCAATGGCTGGGGTTGGACAAGCGCTCAATGTCGTGGTGTCGTCGATTGGTGATGCAAAAAGCTTACGCGGCGGAACTTTGCTACTAACCCCGCTGCGCGGCATCGATGGTGAGGTTTATGCAGTGGCACAAGGCAACCTAGTAGTCGGAGGCGTGTCTGCAGAGGGAAACAGTGGCTCTAAAGTGGTAGTGAATACACCTACATCAGGACGGATACCGGGCGGTGCAATCCTTGAGCGTGAAGTGCCAAGCGACTTTTCCGATAGCGATAATGTGGTTCTCAACCTAAGAAAACCAAGCTTTACCACAGCCAAGAACATTAGCCGAGAAATTAATAATATCTTTGGCCCTAAAGTGGCGGTGGCTGAAAATAATGTTCGAGTCTCGGTCAAAGCGCCGAAAGATAGTCAACAGCGCGTGGTTATGATGTCGATGCTGGAAGAAATCAGTGTCGCGCAGGGTCGTAAGCCTGCTCGGGTGGTGTTTAATTCTCGCACTGGCACGGTCGTAATTGGCAAAAATGTCAAAGTCGGTGAAGCTGCGGTTAGTCATGGCAACTTGACCGTGACAGTTGCTGAGTCTCAGCAGGTAAGCCAGCCCAATGCCTTTGCTCAAGGAGAGACACAAGTTGTTGATAATTCGCAGCTAGACATCAAAGAAGAACGCGCGCAAATGGTCATTTGGCCCCCTGGTACAGAGCTAAATACCATAGTCAATGCCGTGAACAGCTTGGGTGCTACGCCGACCGATCTTATGTCTATCTTACAGGCATTACATGAAGCGGGTGCGTTGAACGCTGAATTAGTCGTGATTTAAGGGGGAGTGATGAAACTAGACGAATTAAACCAAAAATCATCAGTGAGCTCTGTGCTTTATCACGACAACAGTGCCCTTGATCAGATAAAGCAAAACCCCTACTCCCAGCAAGCGTTAGAAAAAGTGGCTGGCCAATTTGAAGCCATGTTTTTGCAAATGGTGCTTCGTCAGATGCGTTCGAGTAGTGATGTACTGGCTGATGAAGACAGTCCTTTTTCTAGCCAACAGCAAGGTGTGTTTCGTGATATGTATGATGGCCAATTGGCGATAGAAATGGCAAACAAACAAGGTTCTGGGATCGCAGATATGTTGGTAAAACAACTGAGTCCTTCTATGTCGGAAGTCGAATTTAAACTCTCGGCAGTTCAAGCACCAGCAAATGACAAAGCGCTAGGTTTGGAAGAGACGTCACAGCATAGACATCAATCAGACCCCCAGCCATCACAATCATTTCAGTCTATTGGAGAGTCGGTCGCCTCAGTAAGACAAGTCTTAAGTGAAGCTAGTGTGACGACAGCATTTGCTCAGCCACTCAATCGTAAGGGAGAACTGTAAATGAACTTGGTCAATATTGCCATGTCTGGTCTGAATTCCAATCGGGTAGCATTGGATGTTACAGCACAAAACGTCTCCAATATAAATACGCCCGGATACAGTCGCCAGCAAGCGCTGATGGCATCGGTCGCGGGTTCAAAGCATGACAATTTCAGTGCAGGTCAGGGAGTTGAAGTCACCAGTATTCGCCGTGTAACGGATGAGTTTCTTATCAAACAGACTTGGGCGACCCAAAGTCAGTCAGCCTATGCTTCCCGTTATAGCACTAATATGAGTCAGTTAGAAAACACTCTGGGCGCTGATGGTTTTAGTCTTTCGGCGGGATTAGATACCTTATTTTCTGCACTCAACGATGCCACGGTCAAACCTGAATCTGTTCCTTATCGCCAGCAAATCATTAATGAAGCCGAAGCGTTAGCAAGACGTTTTAACACGCTAACAGAATCGTTGTCTCATCAGCATAAAGACATGAATGATCAGCGCAATGCGGCTATTGCTCATGCTAACAGCTTGATGAGTAATATTGCTGATATCAACAAACAAATTGTTGAAACCAAGGGCACGGGAGGAAACCCAGCGCAACTTCTAGATACTCGCGATAATCTCATTGGTGAGTTGTCTCAGGTGGTCACGATAAAAACCACCAATCAGGCCGATGGTAGCCTTCAAGTGACTTTGTCATCTGGTCAGCCTTTGGTTATGGGCGTAGATGCCGGGCAGCTTAAAGCCATCCCTAACCCTAGTGACTCTTACTTAGCTACAGTCCAAGTCGAGTTTGGCGAGCAAAGCTTTGCCACGACAGGAGCGTTAGGTGGTCAAATCGGTGCGCTGTCTGATTATCAAACTCAAGTTCTTAAACCCTATCTTGGCGCGATTGACGATATGGCTAGGTCTTTGGCTGACGAATTTAACGATTTGCTTGTCACGGGCCAAGATCTTAATCGAGATAATGGACAGCCTTTATTTACTTATGATCCCGCAAATCCAGCGGCAAGCTTAAACATCACTGATCTCAAACCAGAGCAGCTTGCACTGTCTGCTGACGGGAACCCAGGTAATGCAGATGTGCTCGACAAGCTTATTGCTGTGAATAATAAAAGCGTAGCGATTAGTGGCTTTGGCTCTGTCAGCCTTAATGATGCATTTTCTGCCATAGTCGGCGAAACCGCTATTCAAGCTCGTCAGGCGAATGCAGACGAGCAAGCTAAATTGGCGATGAAACAACAAGCTGTCGCCGCGCGTGATAACGTCAGCGCGGTCAACAGCGATGAAGAAGCGGCGAATTTGATGACATTTTCTCATGTTCACCAAGCCAATATGAAAGTGATCAGTACAGCGAATCAGTTGTTTGACTCAATCCTCAACATATTTTAATTGCAGGGAATTAAGATGCGAATCAGTGATACTCAATTTAGCCAGATGATGCTGCAAAGTCTGCAACTGAATAATGCCGGTTTGGGCAAAGTAATGCAGCAAATGTCAACCAGCGAGCGCTTAACTAAGTTGTCTGATGATCCTATGGCATCGGTTAAATTGCTTAACCTCGATCGTGAAGGATCTGCGATTAGTCAGTACAAAAGCAATATTGTCAATGTGAAAACGGCGCTGACCAGTCAGGAAGTTCATTTAGAGTCGGTGAATGAGAGCCTAAAGAGAATGAACGAGCTTGTCCTATGGGGAGCAAATGGTACGCTGTCGGACACTGAGCGCAGCGGGATGATCACTGAATTAGAAAGCTTGCGTGCGTCGGTTGTCTCTTCTTTTAATGCCCAAGATGAAGAAGGGCGCTACCTTTTCTCTGGTACCAAGACGGATATCCCTGCGTTAACCGACATTGGTGGAAGCTATGCCATACAGGGCAACAGTGATAAGCGAGTGGTGACAGTTGCCAAAGGGGTGACGATGGAAGCGAATATGACAGCCGCAGAAATTCTCGACCTTGGTGGCAATCACGTGCTTAATCAACTGGATTCTGTGATTGCAGAATTTAAGTCACCAAGTACCGCATTTCGAGGAGCGGTTGAGGACGCATTAACCACAATTGAAAACACGTCAAGTCAGGTTTTAGCGGCAATCACGGAAATAGGTGGCCGTCATAATAATCTTGATTTGATGAATAGTGCGCATGGTGAAAATCAGTTGTTTGTCGATAAGGTGAAGGGGGATTTGTCTATGCTTGATTATGGTGAAGCGTCGGTGCGTTTGAGCCGTTATATGACGGCGTTGCAAGCCACTCAAGCCAGCTATGTAAAAATCGACGGTTTGAATCTATTTGATCGTATCTAACGAGAGCACCAAGATGGTAATGAGTACAGTAGAGGTGCGTCCTCACAATGTGGCCTTGGCCACACATGATAGAACCTCGATTTCACCTCCGCGCTCGTCACAGCCCAATAGTGACCTAAGTCGTCCTCAGGCGTTAGCTCGTCAATATACGCCAGCATCGTATTCCGTCTCAGGCATGATGCTGACTCAAGGGCAGCAAAACGCAACCTCGGTGCAAATCGCTACGCGTTCGTATCAGGTGATAGGTGTTGAACTTAGCAAAATAAAGCAAGGTCTGACACGTGCAATGCAAATGGGTCATGCGCAATCATCATCTTTGCAGCAAGGCCTATCAGGTGCGAAGAAAATCATTGAGCAAACCCTAGATGCTTCACGGTTTGATGGTCAAAAAGTGATTGATAATCAATTAGAGTTAAAATTGAATCGGGCGGATATACGTCGGTTTTCCATTCCGGGGCTCGATGTCAATCGTTTGAGTGGCAAAGCTGAGCAGATTCGATTGGATTTTCCTCATGGGCAGTCTGTAATGGTTGATTTTGATGGCCAAGCCAATGGTGAACAAGTGGTGAAAATGCTCGACCGCAGTTTGATTCCACTTGGATTACGCGCGTCTCTTTCTGAGCAAGGAAGCATTATCTTTGAAGCCCCGGAAAAAGTATATGGTCAGATGCAAAAGCAGGTAAGAGTCACGGGTCAAGGCCATCGTTTCCCCGCAGGGCAATCGAATGTGATGACTTTACAAGCTGAGCCAGAGGGTATTGCCGAGCTGAATTTTGACCTTGGATCTCGTGAAGGCCTTAAACGTAGTATTGCAAAGGTGAATAAGCTTTTATGGCAAACGCGTACAGGGCTGGAACAAGCAAACTCAATCAAAGCCGAACTCAACGGCCAAATACAGACTTTACACCAGCAAGCCTCGGTGATTTCGCCAGATCAAGTCGAAGATAAATTCAAGGCGCTTGATTTACAAAGTGGTAGTTTTTCTTCAGCTTTGATGGCGCTCAGCGCACAAGCCAATGTTAAACGCCACTCTGTGGTGGCACTGCTGCGAAACTAGCTGCCCAATAACATCTTGAGAAAGGCTTTTCTGGTGCCAGGATCGCTGTCCCTGTGAGTGTTGAACTTAACATGTTCGTCAACACTGGCTGAGGGCGATAATTTTATACTCCACAGCGCTTTTAGCTGGTTGGGCAGCATAGAATAACGTACGTCGATAATCCTCAGCGGGTTGTTGGGATCTTGCGCTATAAACCCTTGTGAAAACCAACGGAAGCGCTCAATATCTTTAGCCTGTTGGGATTGGAGGCTAAGCCAAGGAAAGTCTCTTTCTATGTTGAGCTTAAGCGTTGACTCGCCGGGGTACACTTGCGCTGATGTGCCAACTCGAACCGCATCGACAAAATACTCTTCATTGGTTTCATAAACGATCTTCCACACGAGGATATTGGCAAAACTAGGTTTTGCTTCCAATCTTAATGGCTCATGCCCTCTCTGCTTTGCAACTTGCCAGCCTACGTCTTCAGCCCTTTCTTTTTGCACTAAGCCAAATACTGGATAAAGCAGAGCCCAAAAAACAGCGAGTCGAGCAAACCATGAGTTTGTCTTAACTAAGGTGAGTGTAAGCAAGGCAAGGATAGGCAATGTGAACGCAGGATCGATAATAGAGATGGTATTCCAAGCATAACGCTCGTTAGATAATGGCCAGAAAAGTTGAGTGCCGTAAGACGTGCAAAAATCAAGTAAGCCATGTGTGCCGTAGCCTAATGCGCAATACAGCCAAGTTTGTTGAAATGATAGTCCGCGCTTTCTAGCAATAATCGGATGTAAAACTAATGCACAAATAAGGCTCCCTATGGGAATAAACAGCAGTGAATGGGTAAACTGACGGTGAAATTCTAAATACAATAAGGCGTCTTGTGATGACCGAATAAGCGTATCTAGGTCGGGAGCCATACCAGAGAGTAAGCCCAATAGTCCCGCGACAACTATGTGCTGTTTTTTCCCGACTGCTTGTGGCAACGAGGCGCCAAGTAAACCTTGTGTTAATGGATCCATCACTTCTCCAATCGCTAACTATCGATACTGCCATCATATCTTGCAGATTATGACCAAAGTGAGTGGTGCGCCACGGTATTGGCGTTTTCAAGTGATTTTTCCCAAAAGGTCTTTCTGATTTCACTTAGGTTAACTCAGTGATTAGGGCGTGAGTTTATGTAACACAACTTCAAATGATTCATGATGTTAAAACCTAAGCTTTAGCTGGTGTGATGCTCTGAATCTGATTTTTAGACTAGACTTTACTCAAAGCATTTATTGAAGACAAAGGGGAAGGCAATGATGCCAAAGGTCTTGAGCTTGATTCTATTTCTTTTCGTGGCAACAGGACCCGTAAAGGGCAACCAAGTGATCTTAAGTGCTGATTTGTGGTGCCCATATACTTGCGAACCATCCGCAGACGATAAAGGTATTTTGGTCGATGCGATTGACAGTATTTTACAACAATCTGGTCATCAACTTGACTATCAACTAGTGAATTGGGCTAGAGCAATTAAGATGACACGCAGTGGAAAGTATGACGGCATAGTTGGTGCCTACATAAGTGATGCGCCAGATTTTGTTTTCCACACCGAGCCGATTCAAATTTCTAAAATGTGCTTTTTTGTCAGAAAAGACGATCCATGGAAATATTTTGGTAAGGATACATTAAGAGATCGAAAGATATCTGTGGTTAATGCGTATTCATATGGTGAGTACTTTGATGACTATATAGTGAAAAACCACAATCAAGGTGACAAGTCGATTGTGCAAATTTCAGGGATGGATATTACCAAGACACGAGTCGAGCAGCTGAAGAGTGACCAAATTGATACCGTGTTGGAGGATTGGCGAGTATTCCCCTATAACGTAGCGACGTATAAAAAAAATTCGGACTCCCAATGGAAGGCTGAGTTTAAAAGTGCGGGATGCCTTCCTGGTGAAGGGCTGTTTATTGCTTTATCACCAAATAGAGACACATCTAAGGATTATGCTGAAATTATCAATCGAGGCCTAAAACAGTTAGCAGATTCAGGCAAGCTGAATGAAATTGTCAGTCGTTATGAATGATATTGTCGATTATTGATGCTCTATATATTATCTAAACCGAATAAAATTCCGATACCAAAGGTTTGATATCGGATTTTTTATCGCTGACTAATACTGTTCATCTGGTTGATGACCAACTTAGCTTAGCTACGACACTCATTCTAAATAATTAGAAACGGTAGCCAAGAGAGACAGAATAAGTCAGTGCTCTAGAATCAACGAGGTGCTCACTGAACTCAACGCCCGTGTTGATGGCAAAGCTTCTCGAAAGGTTGAATTCAAAACCACCCCCAGCGGCAAAGCTTTCATCTTCAAGTTTTGATGTTGTGCGGCCTAATTGCTTGTTTTCTACTTCAAAGCGAGCATAACCAACCGTTGCATAAGCGCTGACTACTTCATTAATACGGTATGTTGGGCCGATATGGAAGCTTCCATAAGAGCGTGTTGTTTCCGAAACCGTAGTCACAGTTGGTCCCGGATCGACTCGAAGTTGATTGTCAGTATTAGCCGTTCCGGTAAGGCTTGCAATAAAGCCTACTGGGCCATTGCCTTCATAACGGTATTTCAGCGTTAGGCCATGTAGTTCTTCATTGACATGTTCGATGTCAGTTTGAGCATAACCTAGGCTTATAGTGTGATCTGCTGCTTGGGCATTGATAGCTGCAGCGCTAAGCAGTGCAGCAATAGTGATGGTCTTTTTCATATATTTCTCTTAAGTAATAGGCATCCGAACATTCGGACGAATAGTTAAATAACTAATGACAATGATGTTAATAGTGTGGATTTGTAATACCAATACCTAAGAAAGGGGAACATTGTAATATTTCTTTAATATATGTTTCAGGGCAATTCATTTATAAAATAGATTGAAATGAATGTTTTAATTTTGTTAATTTTGAAGCGAGGTTGGTGTTTTTGTTGATTTTTAGATCGTTAAAAATAGTTTGCATAGACTTACCGAGTATTTTTCTTGAAGTTATACAAACATAAAGAGCTGGTTAGAATAGTTATTCGTTAGCCAGCTCTTTTAAATAATATACCAAAAGTTATTTAAATATAATTATCTATCTGTTTGAAAACTAAATATCTTTATTTTCAATAAAGCTTATTCGTGTTAAAAACTCTTCTGATAGATTTTGGATCTCTTCCATAACTAGATCTGCTGAAGTATTAATCATTTCTGGCGTTACATCTTCTATATCACCATGAAATTCTTGATCTGGCCATATTCTTATTGGGAGACGGTGTTTAGGCCTACGATAGTTACCAATATATTCACCGTTTTTTACGCTGTACATTCTTAATCTAATTCTATTGAGAGCATACGCGTAGCAGTCAATGATAGTGCATTGCGTCGCTAAACCAAAGCCTTGTATTTTTTGGTCATTGTTATAACCAAAATAGTCAACGTCAAAGTTGTCGATGATAAGAACGTAATTGAGGCCATGCTGACTGGCTAGACGCTGTATCTCAGGCATAAAAGCGTCTTCACTAAAGTCAAACAAACGCTTAGGTTTGTTGATTATGGACAATAACTGTTGGCTGGGTTCTAAGTCGGATATTTGGTAACGCCCGGAGATTTCACTTGTTACAGCCAACTTCATGGCTTTTTCGTAGTTTTTATCCGTTGCCGCTGGCTTTGAAAAGCTGGTCCCAAGAAAAATAGGTGTATATGCATTAATGTGTCTTGGCTGCTTTTCTACCAAGAAGAGTAAACCAATTTTTGAGTTTTCAGGTGGTGTCGGGTATATAGTCGGTTTCAGTAGCGTACAACCAGATGTACCAAGCAATAAAAATAGAATAACGAAACGAGTAAGCATAATTTGCATCAATGATTAAAAGGCTGGATATTAGCAGGTTTATTGACTCATTTGCTACTCGTGGTGATTAATATAGTGATTAATTTATCAAAGAGATTGACACTTGGTTGGATTTAGGGAGGGATACCCCTCCCTTCTATTACTGCTCAGAAAGTCTTCTTCCAAGCCCAACAGCATAAACTGCAGAGCGCGCAGCCAGCATAGGGTCTTCTGATGGAGCAAAGCCTTGACTTATTGCCATGGGATCAAAGTTCATATTGGCGCAAGTTCCCTCACTTTCAGCAACCGCTTTATTTACCGTCAGTTTTGCAACTGTGATCTTCTCATTGTCATCACTCCACTTGATATGCGGATTTAAGATATCGTCATCTTGATTGGCGAGAGTTAACACCATATCCCAAGATACGCCACCATTTTTGATATTGGCTTGCATATTCTCCAAGAAAAAATCAGTCTGTGGTGTTTTGACAATGCCATGCTCTCCAGAAGGGACAAATGACCAACGCACTGGGGTTTTCTTTCCTTGATCGTTCACTAAGTAAAAGGTGTTAATACTGTTGTAGGTTGCCCCTTCATAGGGATGCAGTTCACTACTCAGCGCTGAGTGATATTTTTTATATTCTTGAATTTCTGGATGAGCTTTTACGAAAGCATTGGTTGCTTCTGGGCCCTCTGCTTGGGCAGCGAGAAATGCCATAAAGTCAGCCACGGTTGAGGTTGGAAAGAAATGTTCCGTATTCATACTCATCATATGAATCTGGTTATCAGCGGTGGTGATTTGAAATGCTAGACCGTAGTGACCAGGCTGATTATCAGCAGGGTTCGCTTTACCGCCTTTGTGAGAGACACGGCCATACACTTTGGAGGTGCCAGAAAAAATTGGGCTGTTGGATAACTGACTAACAGCGCTATCGGTTGGTGTGAACTCACCTTCAAAGCAAAAACCTTTGGTGTGATTTCTGCGTTTTCCTTCGGTAACGCCAAACAGTTTTTCAAATGTATCCAGATTTTGCGCTGGGCTTCTTTGTTCTTGAGCTAAGTTTGGTGTGCTAACTATCGCAAGGCTTGTGGCTAAGGCAATTTTATTCAACATAATTTCATTCCTATTTTGGGCAATTTAATTGTGCACAATATATTTTGTATCAGAAAAGAATCGTTATGTATAGAAAATAATGATAATTAAGTAACTAAATTTTACAGAGTGCGGGAAATCCTAAGCAGAAGGAAGCCCCAAGAATGGTTTTAAATATCAGACAAGAAAGAAAAAATACAGGAAACAGACAAAGGCTAATAAGGTAGCCGACAAGGTAGGATAAATAATATAGGCGTCACGCTGATCGGTGCGCTGAAAGCACAGAAAGCTTAGCAGCACATTATAGATGACCAGTAAGGTACTGATGGCCGTGCCACCGTTAAGTGTCAGTTCGTACAACTGGAAGAGAAATAAAGACAACAATCCATAGTCAATAACGATAAGCCATAAGAAGGCTTTACGCAGTGGATCTTTTTTCACGGGCTGATGAACAAATTGAGGCATGTGGATAATTACGCTTGAGTTATCAGGCGCCAGTAGAGCGCCTGTTGAAGTTAAAGTTGTTGAAGAGGCGGCAGTGTAGCTTTCGAAGGTGCTTGGCGTGCATCAATCACCTTTTGACGAACCACAGGTTGGTTCTCTTTAGCTTGTTGCTTTGCCTGTTCGATGGGATTATTCGGTCTATTAGAAAAAAGCGTTTCTAAGACTTTGGCGGCGGGTGTGGTGAGCACAAAGAGTTCAATGCGGCGATTTTCGCTCGATTCAGGGTCGGCTTCATTGAGCAAAGCTTTGTCTGACATTCCCGTCACTTGCAATACGCGCTCGTCTGGCATGCCGCCGGCGACCAGAGTATGCCTAGCAACATTGGCCCGCGAGGCCGATAAATCCCAGTTTGAACGGCGATCTAAGTGCCCAATGTAACGTGTTGAATCTGTGTGGCCACTGATGATAATAGGGTTTTCAACTCTTTTAAACACAGGCGCTAAAGCTAACAACAGGTCTTGAAAAAATGGCGTCAGTTTTGATGCGCCGCGGCTAAACATGAATTGTCGCTCGTCATCTTGCAAAACGATTCTCAGGCCCTGAGGTGTCACCGATATATGAACATTACCTTGGGCATTAATTTGTTTGACTAGGTCTTCAATTACCTTGGCTAGTGCGGCCAATCGCTCTTG
This sequence comes from Vibrio sp. Of14-4, assembly GCF_022347625.1. NCBI lineage: Bacteria > Pseudomonadati > Pseudomonadota > Gammaproteobacteria > Vibrionales > Vibrionaceae > Vibrio > Vibrio sp. Of14-4. The sequence continues at coordinate 70,786 of NZ_JAKRGI010000019.1, forward strand.
GGTGTCAAACTTGCCTGGAATCAGAGAATCGGTTTCTGGGCCATCGCCATCACCTTGAAAAAAGGAGCTGACAACATGATTGGAGTCATGTCGACTTGGCACCGAAGAATCGGTTGCTAAATCAATCGGCGAAATACTTTTAAGAGTATCAAATGGATTGCCATTACTTTTGTCAAACACGCTTGCGCTTTGAAGGTGAGCCATAATTGCTCTGCGATCTTCTTTATCGACAATTTGCATCACCCATAGGACCAAAAATAAGGCCATTAGGGCGATCATAAAGTCTGCAAATGCGACCTTCCACGCTCCGCCGCGATAGTCATCGTGCTCGAGCACCTTGCTTCGCTTGAACACAACCTGTTGTTGTCTTTGCATGTTTACTCCTGCTCAGCGAGCCATTTCTCCATTTGGTTAAATGTTGGTTTGATGTCTAGCTGAATGTGTTTACGACCCGCATCAATAGCCAATAACGTAGGCTTTTTCGCCGCATAAGCGACTAATGTTGCTCTGACACACTCAAACGCTGTCATGTTACGTCTTACTCGTTGAGCCATCGCATTGCTTAATGGGTCAAGGCAGCAGTAACAACCAAAGATACCGATAAAGGTCCCGACCAACGCCGCGGCGACATGGTAGCCGACCAGTGCGATCGAACCATCGATGGCTTGCATTGTGATAATAATACCTCCAACGGCGGCAAGAATTCCAAAGCCGGGTAGGGCTTCTGCGGTTCGATGCATAGAGCGCGAAGGCAGTAGCATTTCGGTTTGGATGGCTTCTATTTCTTGCTCTAGAAGGCCTTCTAATTCATGAGGCGACATTTGTCCCATCGCCATTAAGCGCAAATTGTCGGTAATAAAAGAAATCAGCCGATAATCTTCTCCCACTTTGGGGTAGGCGAGAAAAATCGAGCTGTGGTGAGGTGCTTCGATGTGCGAATCGAGGAATTTAAAGCCTCGACTACGTCCGATTTCAAGTAAATGGTTAAGCAGCGCCATAAGCTCCATATAATACTGGTATTCCTCTTTTGGCGCTGACATGGTCGCTTTGACTTGGCGACGCATTTCTTTTAATACCTGAGGTGGGTTTCCTATGATCAGCGAGCCTGCTGCGGCGCCGATAATAATTAAAAATTCTGCAGGCTGCCAAATGGCGCCAAGCTGGCCGCCTGCCCACATATATCCGCCAAAGACACAGAGTAAGACGGTGATGGCTCCAAAAAACTTTTGCATGTGTGACTCCTAGGAGGATAAGTAGTAATTGAGTTGTTTGAGTGCTTTTTTATGTAGCTGACAAATTCTTGGTGGGGTTAAATCCAGCACCAAAGCGATTTCATTAAGATTGAGTTCGTGCTGATAAAACAAGGTCATCAAAAGCTGGTCGCGCTGGGGCAATTTAGCTAATGCAGCTTCAAGACTGCGGCGCGTATGCTCATGAGCCATGCCGTCATAAATGGCATTGGACTGAGTATCGACGCCGTTTTCAATCAGCTGATCTAAACTTTGCATTTCACCCGCCAGTGCAGCGTTTTGCCTTGTCAGTAAATCCTTTTTGTCTGTGCCGAGCGCTTGAATTATTTCCGCATCCGAGGGTTGGCGTCCAAGCTGGCGCATTAAATCTCTTGTCACATCATTGAGTTCATGGGCTTGCTGACGGGTTTGGCGAGAGCGCCAATCAAGGCGGCGCAACTCATCTAAAATAGAGCCTCGAATCCGGCAAACGGCAAAGGCTGGGAAGTGGTCATCATCAACATCGCCATAGCGTCTTCCAGCTTCAAGCAGACCAATTAATCCGATTTGCTGCATGTCCTCCACACTGCAATGCGGACTGACATGAACCCTAAGCTGATTGACGATTCGGTTAACCAGCACAGTATGCTTTTTCAGCAGCGCCGCTTCATCGATTGAGCTGTGCTCAGCAAGCGATTGGCTTTGCATGACATAGTCTTGTTCAACGTTCATATCCAACATGACGTCACTCCTTACTGCACGACATATTTGGTCAGCAGTACATCATCGATATCGCGCACTATGTCGGTTTTTTGAAAGGCGAGTAACACGGTTTGTTTGATTTCATTTTGCAGCTGTTCAATGGCGCCATCTTGGCGTAAATCCTCATACGTTTTATCGCTAAAGAGTTTGAGCAGCGCATTGCGCACTACTGGCATGTAGTCATTAATGTTGGTGATGCGCTGCGGCCGACGCGTTTCCACGGCCAAGCCCAACATCACAAAGTGCGACTGTCGCTTGCCTTTGATACTCAGCACCACCTTTTCTAAGGGATGGAAGCTGGGCTGAAACGCTTGGTCAGGATCGTCAGTTAAAAAGGCGAGTGGTGAATCCTCCACCCAAGAGTCGGCGTTGGCTTGCTCATGAGATTGCTTTACCAACCAAATACCACCAAAGACGGTAGCAGCAGAAACCAGAGCACTGGTGAGGATCATGGCGGAAAATACCGCGATCAGTTGTTTTTTTGTCATAGTCATTGCGCTATTCCTAATTAAGCGTGAGTACTGAGCCAATGCTCTGATGGGCTAAGAGAAAGTTGGTGGTCTGAATGCTCATTGCTGTCAATAATCATTGCCTGTTGCTCATTGGAATGGTTGGATGAATCCCGCGGAGTATCCCCAGAGCCAACATTGACATCGACATGCAAGAAGTTGTGATTTTGTAGCTCGGCTCTAAGCCTGTCTGAGACTTGCATCAGAGCTTCTCGCGTTGCTGTGGTACTGGCATTAATTTGCACGCTTAGCTTGTCGCCCTCCACACGCACCAATAAGTCCATCTTGCCAAGGTCTGGCGGGTCGAGGCGTATTTGTGCTTGCTGCAAATTTTGCTGAGCTTGAACCGAGACTCTGTCATGCAGCACTTGCATCATTTGCTCGCCCCATTTTGCTGAATTTGTATCTACCTTGATTGCAGCCCATTGTGCGGTGGGTGCTGCACTTTCAACGCCTGTATTAGCTTGCGCCGCAGCGGCTTGAGCGTTTGGCGCAGCGTTTAACCCAGTGGTTAGGTTTGTCATAGTTAAAGATGAAGGGCTATCCATGGGTACACTAGTGACAGACGCGACTTTGCTTGAAGCGGTGAGATAGTGGTTCGCTTGAGCCGAGTTAGTCTGTACAGCCTGCCCAATCCCTTCTTGCAGGGAAGTGACGGTTGGCCCTGTCGCTGCCATCGGTTTGTTAAAGCCTAACCTTTTGAGAGTAATCGGCTCATTTTGCCCTTTTCCATTTTCGGCATGAGCTAACGCGAGCGTTGAATGAATGTCTGGTGCACTGGGCATGTCTACTAGAGGCTGCGCAGCGTCCGCTTGGTTTGTCGCTTCTTTGGTACTCTCTTGGGTAGCCTGAGTGGATTTGACAGAATGTCGGGACTTACTCGAATTGGCCGCTTTGAGCGAAAACGAGTCACTGGGCGTTTTGTCAGCGCTGGCTGGGTTGGCCTTTTTAACCAAGCCTTGCACATTGGGTGCTTTTGCCGCCTGCGGGGCGTCAAGTGATAGCGTTTGCATGGCTAATACTCCAGATTCATGGCCAAATGATAGGCTTGCGCTCTTTCGTGTTGAGCGTTCACCACATTCATGTCGGTTTGCAGCTCACCCATGGCTTTTTCAAGTGCCTCAATCGCGGCTTTATGCTCGGCTTTGACATCGGCAATGACTCCTACAAAGTTGGGTTCTTTAAGATAGGGTTTATGAACCTTGAGCAGCTCCCTTAACTGCAGGTCATAACGTTTTAGCGAGTGCCAGTCTTGAGTTTTGGTTGCAATGTGAATCAACTGAGCAAGATGGCGAAATCGCTCGGGGGAGACTTTATGCTTGCTGACCAAAACTCATCCATCCTTCACGTATGTTGTTCATCACATGCTCAACGCTAGTCAGCTTATCGATATTGTTATCGACGCTGGCGTGGTAAAGCTCGATTTGGCAAAAGTCATAAAGCTGGTGGAGGCTTTGCGCTATTTCACCACCGTTATCACTATCGAGTGCGCTATCAAGGCCAACCAAAATATTCATGCACTTATTAATGCCTGCACCTTTTTCAGCCAATCGGCCTGAGGTAATGTGTCCGCGCACGCGTTCAATTTCGTTGAGTAAACCATCGATCAGCATCACCACCAATTGGTGCGGGTTAGCCGCCGCAGCTTGTGCGTCGAGATCAACCTGTTGATAAGAGCTGTAACCTGAATCCATTAACATAAAAATCTCCTAGAGTGGTTGCCCAAACAATGATTTGGTTTGATTCATTTGGGTCATGATGGCGTTCATTTGGGTAAACTGTTTGAGGTAGCGCTCGTAAGACATGTCGTACTTGCGATCGAGCGAGACCTTTTTGTCTTCAATCCGGTCAATATTTTGCTTGAGTGCGTCTTTGCGGGATTTAAACAGGCCGTCGGAAAATTGCAGGTAAGGCTTAACTAAGGTATCAAGCGAGTCGAGCAAGTTGTCATCGCCGTTGAACATATCTTCAAGTGCCGCGCTGTTGTTAGTTTGCGCTTTTTCAAAGGTGTCGGTGTCGAGTTTCATTTTGCCATCTCGACCAATTTCTATGCCGACTTGGCTAAGCCTCATGCCTGCAAACTCGCCGCGAACAGCGGATTTCACTTGGCTTTCAATTGAACGTAGAGTAGGGTCGCTTGCCAATGGGGCGCGAGTATTGGTTTCAACGTCGACTTTGCTGTATTTATCGAGCGTTGACATCAAAGCGTTGTAGGCATCAATAAACTGAGTGACTTGCTCCTTGGTGCCTTCTTTATCACCTTTAACATTCATGGTGAGTGGCGCGTCGCCTGCATCTTGCGCTTTGGTGACAGTGAGTTCAACGCCATCGATGGCATCATTAAAAGTATTGCTGCTGTTTTCAAGCTTGAGCCCACCGCCCTGTTCCCCAAGCCAAATGATGGCATTCTTAGCTGGGCTGAGCTCCTTGAGACTGGTAAACGCGTCTTCAAACCAGCTTTCACCTGTGCCAGAGGCAGAAACCTCGACGACGTTCTTTGCGCCCGTTTCTTCACTAGAAAGCATAAAGTGGGTTTTACCGCCAGATCGCACTAAGGTTGCGTTGACGCCGGGGTTATCTTCATGGTGGTTAATCGCAGAAGCGAGGTCAGCAATGCTGGCTTGGCCATCGCCATCACTGTCTAAGCTGGCTAAATCAAGCAGCAGTTCTTTTCCATTGACTTTTAATGTCAGTGTGCCCGTTAGCGGTACTTGGGTGCTTGGTTCTAAGGTCTCAGGCATTCCAACTGAAACTTGATGAGAGGTTGCCACCTTCTCGACAAAAATCTGGTAGCTTCCTGTCAGTGCATTCGATTCAGCGCTGGCGGTTAACACGCCTTCGCTTGACACTTTAGCGCTGTTTTTGATGATCCCAGAGCTGCTATTGTTCATCTCATTGACGGCGGTGCGAAACTCACGTAGCGCTGATTCGACTTTACCCAGTGCATCAAGCTTTGATTGGTACTGAGAGGCTTGCTTGGTATAACGCTGCTTAAATGGCTGCACATCAAAGGTCGCCAGTTGTTGCGCCATAGTGGCTGGATCGATTGAACTCATTTGAATACTCCTTTGTTGTTTGCGCTATGCCTTAGGGACACCCCAGACTTGATCCATTGGCTTACACAATTCGAAATCAGGTGTTTTGCAAGACAAGTGCCAGCTATTAAATCTATAAAAATCAGTATCTTGAATGTATTTTTAGGCGCTTGCGGAAGTGGTTTTTCCCATTTGGGTATTCCGCTATTTCCTGCTTTAGTTGGTCAACTTCCTAGTAGGATTGCCCCAATCGATCGAGGCGACCTGTGGCTGTGTTTGATTAAATTGAAAAACAGGCTTTGGCATTGTGATTGGTGAGTGAAACGTGCGGCTGATGGCCGTGGAAGGCGATCTGATGATGGGGGATGAACAGAAGAAATCTGTTGGCTGTCAGATCAAGTTGAAAAAATGTGTGAATTAGTACGGTATTTTAAATTAATTTCATAACCCAAAAATGCTTTTTGTCTGGCTGGTTTGTGGTCTATCAACGAGTGGTGGCGTAAATCTTGGTTTTAAAATGCAGGTTTTACTAGTGAAAAGCACGTTTTTGACTGTCATTTGGACACTTTTCATTTGGCACACGTGGTGGTAGATTCGCCCTCACATTTGATTATTTTGTGAGTATGATGGCCATGACTACGACTACGTTTGGTTCTAACCCCGCCTTTCGCTCTGCACGTTTCGGATTAATAAAACAGATCCACCCTGACAACCAACAAGTCAGCGTTGACTTTGAAGACAACCCAGCAGGTGAACCTATTTGGGCCTCGATTGGCCGACCATTTAGCCGCGCGCAGATTAATTTAGCGATCGATAATCAGCTCGAATGCAAGATCACATTTATGAACAGCGATCCTTCATTACCTATTTTGCGAGACATTTATTTCTCTTATCTCGATAAAAGAGAGCTAGTGATCAAAGCAGAAAAAGTGGTGTTGGAAGGCTCCAAGTCCGTCACCTTGCAAAGTAATAAAGCCTCAACTCATTATGATGGTCACAGCGGCCGAGTGACGACTAAAGCTCAGTACATCACCTCACAGGCGGAAAAGACGCAAAAAATTAAAGCCAGAAAAATCGACCTTAACTAGCTTTTTACGCCTTTAAAACACGAACCAATCAATCGCTCCCACGACGAGAATAGAGTATGCCAGTTACTATCAATGCCAATGGATTAAGTATCGTTCACAAAGGGTCAGGCGGTGAAGCTAATGCGACCTCTCCTGATGTATGTTTAACGACAGTCGGCCCTGCGGTTGTGCCGATTCCTTATGGTAACAACGCCAAGTCCGCCGATCTTGTTGATGGTACTACGACAGTCAGCGCCGATGGTGGCAATAGCATTGCCATTAAAGGCAGTAAATTTGCCAAAAGTACTGGCGACGCTGATGGTGACCAAAAAGGCATTTCGTCTGGGACGATTGAAGATGAAGCCGAATTTATTTCTGCCTCAGCCAATGTGTTCATCGAGGGTAAAGGCGTGGCGCGCCTGAGCGATCAAATGACCATGAATAAGGGCAACACAACTTGCATGGGCGGGGTACAAAACCCCTGTGTGACGGTTGCCCCTGAGCTTGATATTCCCTCAACGTGCGAGATATGTGTGCGTTATCCCAACGGCAAGCGTCTGACCAATGCCCCTTACGCATTAACCGATGAAGGGATTACGCCACTTGGCGCTGGCGCGCTAGATGGCTCAGGTAAGTCTTTTGTTTCTAGTTTAATGCCGGGCAAAGTTAAACTAGTGATGCAAGAGAGCCAAGATGCTTTTTGTCTCTCTCCAGTTCGGCGCACCAATCCACATTGCATTGAAGAAATCAGCGACGACGACTTTTTCGATAAGGCGCGCAAACGTAATCAAGGCTTTTGGCAACCGACACGGGTAGAAACTGGGCTGGCGCCATGGGGCGCAATTGGCCATGAGCTTACCACCGACCGCTATTTTCAAGATATTGTTGGCCTAGAAACACGCCTGCATTTTACCCACTTGCACCCTGCGACCGAGTTCAGCTTAGAAAAATCCTGTGAAACTTTAGTTGGCAATCTAAATATGCCACTGCCACACACCACAGAGGCTCTGCTTGCCTATAGCATGCCGATGATACTGGAAGAGGGTGAAATACTCTCGGCCATACTTCGCCTTGCGCCTTATGAAACCACAGATCGTTTGCTAGCTTTCATTCGCGCCCGTGGTGAGGGGAACCCGCAATCTTACCTAAACGATTATGATTGGGCGGCCGCGAAAAAAGCCGTCAATGAAAGCTTCGACAGCTTGCTGAAAAAGCTTCAATCTAGGTTGGAGTTTTTGCGCGACCAAGCCAGTAAACTTAAATACGCCTATTTATCTGATGAGCTATTTAACAAGCACATCAACACCATTAAGACCTACGGCAAGGGGTTAACTGAGCTTATCGCGGGCGTGTTTGCCAAAATGCAGCTTAGAGTGTCTACGTTAATGAGCAATACCGCCAACGTTAAGGTAATTAAAGCCGCTGACAACGTTTATTCTACTGAAGCTGGGGTAATTGAAACCGTAGTCAACACCACGCAAACCATCGACTTAGTCGAACCCTTTATGAACGAAGTGCCCGGTAAAATAGCCGATGTGTTGCCAATTTACCCAGTGCGCTATGGCTATGCCAACTTCTTTGACACCATTATGCCCGCCCAAGCGCCGCCCACCTTGCCTGAAATGGCCAGCGCTTCCGGCCTTAATGAAACCGGCGGTTATATTTTGCGCCTGTTGCGTGAAGGCTGGATTTACATCAAAGAGGAAGAGGGCAAAGCCGATAATCAGCAGATCCATATTTTCCGCTACGCGCAAACTGAAACCGCCACCGGTGTGATTGAAAAGTTTGAGAAATACTATTTCACCAACGAAGAAAACGCCCAAGACGGTTTAACGCTCGATATCTCATCCGGCGCGACTTTCTACCCGTTTGCGTTTGTCACCAATGGCACCCAAAAAATCTCGATTGCTTACTCAGAGCACGAATGGGCCGCCGACATCATAGATAAGATGAACAGCGACCAAGAATGGCGCACCCAAGCCATGCAGCAAGTTGACATGAGCGCCAGCGACGACTTTAGCGACACTGCTACTCAAGATACGTTAAGTAGTTTGGTGGAAGATTACCGCAGCCATGATGCGAAATGGCTAGCGGATAAAGAAGCGCAAAAGCCGACCGATATTGGCATGGATATTCTTACCACTCAACGAAGCTACCATCTTGTGGCTGATGAGTTAGTCGAAACCATGCAAAAAAGCCACAGCGAGAAAAAAGACGGCACCTTAGTGGTGTTATTTGACCCTGTTGGTCGCCAATTAGACATTACCAATAAGCTTCGTGCGGTGGTCGCTGAAGGGCAAGCTTATCAAGAAAACAATCTTTATCCATTGACAATTGGCACTTATGCCAAGGCTTGTATGGACAGTGAAGTGCCTGAAGTCAGTAAAGCTGCGCAAGAAAACCTTGATACTCAAGCGCTCACCGAGTTTATAAATAAGACTAAGACACAAAAAGAGGATACGGCAAAAGAGATCCAGCAGTGGCTCGATATAATGCATTATTATGTCGCCGGAGAAGGAGCGAAAAATGAGCTAGGCTCGTTACCTTTTTATCTGCACAATTATTTTGATCTTCGCCAAGAGGGTATTGTTAAGCCGATAGAGGAACTTGCTAAGCTGTTCTTTTTGCTCGGTACGCTTTTTGATGGTGTGACCGCCAGTGAAGAAGGCATGGAGACCATGGATGATTGGGTAGGCCAAGCGTTTGCAACTGCTGAGCTTACGCCGACAGACAATGTTCTTGGGATTATGTTTAAAGGTGCCAAGATGATTTTCACTCAGTGCCAAGGCGGTGACTGGCGTGAGCTTTCAGCCGATGTCTCCAAATATGTTCTTATTTCCCTTGGTAACTTTTTAGCGCGTATTCCTGTAGCCTTTTCCTATGTGGGTCAGCATGCTGGAAAATGGGCCAAGATAGCGGCCAATGCAGGGCTTGAGAATTTTTATAGGACAACATTACCTGATATCTTGGATGCGCTGTTAGGGGTTAAGATCAATGGTAAGAGAATTCCGGTATCACTCGATGATATTGAAGCGTTACTGGAAAAACAGGCTAACACGGGCAAGGCTGCCGCATTGTGGCAAAAGACGAAAACCAATTGGCATGAGCGTCTGCTTGATTGGTCGGAAGTCAAAGCGGATGCTAAAGAGCAACGTATTTTTCAATTGCTAGAGTTAGAAATAACGCCATCTAGCCCCAAAGAAGTAAAAGGTTTTTTTGAAAAAAGTAAAGTGAAAACATCCTTGCACATCACAGGAGGTGTGGTTGATGTTGGGTTCGCAGCTTGGTCTTTTTACTATAACGTTTTAGCAATGTACGACTTAGCATCGCAACAAGAGTATGCAGAGCTTGACCCAGTTAATGATAAAGATACCTTGTATGGCCTTGGTAAAATGGGTTCAACATTAATGGCGTTGGCGGCCGATAGTGCTGCTCTAACTCAATATGGAGCCAAATCCGCCAAGGCTACCGCTTCGATGTTTAATCGAGGACTTGGTGCCCAAGCGGTGCAGAAGTATCTTCCCAACTTAAGTAGTAAACTTGCCAGCAAGCTAAGGTTGGCAAATATTATGGCGTACAGTCAGCATATGGACACCCAACTGGCCAAGGTGCCTATTAGGGGGTTAGTCGCGGTAGCGAATATAGGGGTTGCGGCGGTATACTTTGCTGACGCCTTTACCGCCAATCGAAGCGGTAATAATGGGTTGCGAGATGGCCACTTAATTGGCGCGGCAGCAAGCCTATTAATGTTAGGCACACTAGCCTCAGGTCCAATTGGGTGGGCCTGTTTTGCTGTGGCTATGGCAGGTTTATTTTGGAGTGGGTATACCATCACCCGTTTTCAGAAAACAGACTTTGAGAACCTGCTATTTAGCTGCTTTTGGGGTAAAAGTAAGTACTATTCGTTTTGGGCAGACTTTATTAACGAAAAAGATATAGAAGTTGTATCACTTCGATTAGATATGATGGGATCCGATTCTTACTTGCGACATCAAAATTACATTGAAGCAGCATTTCAGATTGAGTCACAAGAATTTATTAATTATTTTTATTGGCCACAACTGAAGGTTGATAGAGATATATCTTCACAAGGGATATTGAGTGCAGAGCAGCTTTGTACTTTCCGTTTTATCTTACCTGAGTTTAAAATGGGAATTTCTCAATTGCATGGCACCATGTGTAATACCTTTATCTCGCGTTCAGGGACGTCAACTGTGGTAGCTAATGAAGCCATGACAACAACCTTTAAGCAGGCGTTGCTTGCGGCGTTGAATAACCCCGAGCAACACCAATTAAAAGAAGATGGGCTGCATTTAACTGTTGTGGCTAAGTTTCCAGTAGGATTGGGTATAAGCCCAAGTTTGCCGACACTAAAATGGTGCTACGAGCCTGAACCAGCGCTGGTAGTACCTAAACGTATGTTAACTTCATCCGGCAGTATTGATGGCCATATGATAGGCATGCTCGATGAGCGTCCAAACGATAAGTATTAAGGATTAATTATGCAGCGCCGTTTTATCGGACTATTCACCACCAAAGCCCAGCCTTTTTCCAAATGGTGGCAGGAGTTTCGCTCTGAGGTAGCCGTTATTCCCATGGAGGACCCGTTTGACCCTGTGGTGTCAGTGGATGATAAGGTGCTTACCGTAAGAACGGGCTACCATAACAGGCGCAACTATTATATTGTGCCATGGATGTTGATGCTTTCTATTCTGGCAACCTACTTTTCTTATGAGTCTTGGCCAGATTTCAACTATTTAGCTGAAAGGGCACACGAAAGCATCTCACGCATTCAAGAATTTCGTAGAACTGGGTATTCTCCCAGCTATGATATTAATGAGATGGAGGCATATCGGCGCGCAATGCTTGACGAAGAAGGTAAGGTAACTTTCTTTACTTATATGAGAGCATTGGAAGTTCAAGGCCGCTTAGGAGGTTTTGTAGAAGGTGCGGTGCTATTGGCCTTAACGTGGGTGATAACTGTGGCTATGTGGCTACTTTTCCTTCTCAAACCAAGAGATGCTGACATCTATTTTGACCGCCAACGGCAAATTGTTTATAGCTGGCGCCATGGCAGAGTGGGCGCGGCCTACTTCGATAAAATGGGTTTAATTGAAAACCACCTTGGCATTAACCTTGTGTTGCAGTTTGAAAACAAAAAACAACAGGGTTACAGCCCAATGGCGATTGTTGGTATTGATACCGGTAAGCTGACCTTTCACTCTGAAGCCGATACCACGTATCCACTCGCGCAAATCCTCGCCTTTATGGACCATGGTAAAAGCGCAGTGATCACTGGCCCTTCTTTTAAGCGCAAACCCGCCAAGTTTTTCTGGCGCATCGATCCTAAACCAGACAACTTTGAGCAACGCGTTAATGCCGCCCTAGACGCCGAAGGGGATTTTGTTCATCAATACCAAACCCGCTGGGTAAAAGGGCACGCGATATAGTCATAAGTGATAATAACGGTGAAAAGAAAAAACAGCCATGGTTTTTTATTTAGGTATCAATACCCACAAAAGCTAGTGAAATGGCGACAAGAATTTGCCAAGATCACTTCAATCAAACCTGAAGATGATCCACTTGAACCTTTTATGGAGGTCACAGATGATGTGCTTGCCGTGCGCAGCGCAAGAGATAACTTGCGGCTGCCGTTTCTTGCTCCATTAGTTATAGCCCTATGGTTTTTAGTATACACCTTTTCAAGTGATTTAGGTCCCAGCTCGCTGGCTCATGCTAGGGAAGTTCTGACTAGCTATCAAGTCAAAGAATCAATGGGGTATGAATTTAATGAATTTCACAGTAACCGTTATTCCTATTACAAAACCATGCTTGATGAGGATGGTAATTATACTCTTTGGAGTTACAGCCAAGCTGTATTTTCTTACGGAACAGAAACCCAGAAAAAATTTCTGATAAAAGACTTTGTTGTTTCTGGTGTTTCCCTAGGCTTGGCAATTTTCTTTAGCATTTTCTTTATTAATACTCCAAGACCTGCTGATATCTATTTCGATCGTAAAAAAGGGATTGTTTACACTTGGTTTTTTGGCCGTGTCGCTGCTTGTCGGTTTGAAAATTTAGGTTTTTTAGAACATAGAACAGGTCTGCAACTGTACCTTTATTGCGAAAATAAAAAAGGGAAAATTGGCTACTGTACTCAGCCTATCCTTATC